>CAZAKW010000029.1:6805-15483 GCA_964485835.1 uncultured Bacteriovoracaceae bacterium | reverse complement strand
CCGGCTCGCAGCGGAACATCTTGGCGATCGGCGCTAGATCCTTGGTCTGTCGCTCGGGGAACCCATCCTGATCGATAGCGGGTACCGACCGAAGAAACCGAGTCCAGTCACCGCCACAGACGGCAAGCATCCGCGCGAATACGTCACGATTCCCCTCGTATTCCTTATATCCAAGCAAAGTCGCATTGTTGAGATCTCGATCGCCGCGCCAACGGAGTTCTGACCGAAGACGAGCAAACACCTCTCCTTTCGCGCGATGTTTTTCCGAATCGCTCGCTGGGGATTGGTAAAGTCGGTCGAGTTCCTCGTAAGCATCGTGCAGCCGTTGGCTTGTGGTGCGATGTCGCGCGATCCCCGCAAGGTAGGCGCGTTCCTCGGGCGAATTCGCTCCTCGAGTTTCCCTCAAATAAAGCGGTGTCAAACCTTCGGCTACGAAGCTCGCCAGCGATTCATTGAAAAAGGCCTGATGGTTCACATACGCCGTGGCGTGCAAGGACTCGTGCAGAACCACGTCGACTAGTTCTCCAAGCCCACGTTCGTCGGGGAGAATCATCGTCGAAAGGATCGGGTCTCGAAACCACCCCAAAGTCGAATAAGCGGGAGCGCCGCGAACGTCGACGTCTAACCCTTCTTTGCGTAACTTCCCGGCGTACTTCTCCGCGTCTTCCCGCGCGTACCAGCCGATGTAAGGGAAACCTCCGACGATGGGAAACTTCCATTCTTTCGGCTCGAACTTAAGTGGATGGCAGGCACTCACGACGTAAACGACGGCGTCGCGGTCCAGTCCCACATATTCTCGGTAGTTGCCGGTCGGTTTCATCCCCTGTCGTTCACCGAACGCTTTTACTTTCGGCACCTCGAGAAGTAAGTCGCGAATTCGGGGCGGCGTCGTGGGATTCGCAATCACCTCTTCTAGAGGGCGTGCCCGATTGAGGATCGCAAGCTGTCCCCGGCCGGCTTGCCAGAGATACTCGGTCGTCGAGCAGCCGCTTAGGCCAAGGGACAAGATAAGGGCAAATACGCGGCGTATTTTCATCGCGATTTAAAAGAAGAGAGAAATCCCAAAGGTCGCGCCAAAGTTATTTTTCCAGGACGAAAGTTTTCCGCCCGCAAGGTAGCTAGTCCCTTCCATCCGAATGCCGAACGTCGGGGTGAGGCGAAGCCTAAGCCCCGCTCCGACGACACCCGTAAGCTGATTGAGTATCTGGTTCTGCACTCGTCCTGCGCTATCGTTGATCGTCGCCTTTCGATTGAGCTGACCGACTCCGACTTTAAAATAGGGTTGAATTTGGCTTTCTCGACCGAACAGATTCCACACCAGGTTCGTGCTGTAGACCTCATCACGGTAGAAGGAATCCTCGAAACCTTGATAATGGTTCCGCTCGTAACTTTTCTGGTAAGCGACCTCAAGCGTCGACGAGTCCGAGAAATTATACCCTAAGGATCCCCCGAGTCTTCGGGACCAGGTGAAACTCCCCCCCGCGTATTCCGAACGGTTATAGTTGAATCCGACGGATGCATCCCAATATCCCGCCAATGCGGAAGTCGGTAGCAGCGTGAAAACCGCCGCGATCAAACCCGCGGCCGCAATCGATCTCAAGTGTCGTTTCGTCGTCATCTAAGCCTCCTTGTCAAACCACCCGCGCATTCCATGCGAGGGCGAAATCAGAATCAGTGCGCCTAGGCGCTTCGTCTACTCGTCGTCTCGGTCCATCGCCGAGAGCGCCTGTAAAAGCCGCGCCTTCTCAGCTTTTTCCATCGCTTCGCGTTTGAGCGCGAAATCAGGGCCTTTCGTCGGCTTAAGCGCCGGCGTGTGGGTTTTGATTTTTTTCGCGGGCAAGGCCACCGAAGCCGGCGCCCGGTTAGAAAAACCGGGTGGGAGCGGTGCGCCTTGGGCGGCGACGAATTTTCCGCTGCCTTCCACGGTGGTCGGTTTCCGAATTGGTGCGAGCGACGCCGGCATACGGATCTTGCTTCCTTCTTTGACGGCCTTTTCAAGCGACGCGATCAAGGACGTCTCGACTCCGAGAGGAGCGAGGCGCTCGGCGAGCTGGCGTGCGTTCACGAAGCGGGCGACCTCGGGGACGATTCGTTCGATCGGATTGGAAAAACTCACGAATTTTGCGAAATCCGTCGGCATTTTCTTACCCGAATAAAAACGATTCTCAAGCGTCCCCTGTCCGCCAAGCCCGATGAGTTGGCTTTCCTCGCGGCCGGTGGCAAACATGACGTAGACGCTCCCCTTTTCAACACGCGCGACGGCGTTGGGCGTGACGATGTCTACGCGACTACGAGTCGCCTCGACGAGAAATTCACCCCGATAAAGAGCCACGTGAGCCTGCTCGGAGTTTGCGCCCGATTGCGGGTCCATGATTTGAAGAAAAGTGTTTTCCGCGACGAGCAGGGCCGCGCCGTCGACATGCTCGATCGTGGCTTTACCTTGATCGACGGAAACCCAATCACCGCATCGAATCGGGGCACCGAAGGCCGCCTCGCCCAAGTGGGTACGGGAACTATCGAAGACCTGGAGTTCGCCCTGGAATGAACGAAGCGTGCCGCAGATTTTTCTGCCGCCCGAGTCGTGGGGTTCGGCCGCAAGCGCGGGCTCGACGCCGAGGACGGCGGCGACTAAGCCTGCGACGAGGGTTCGCCGATTAATGTTTTCCGGACGTTTTTTCATTTCCATGGCCTTCTTGGCTAGGGCGGATTTTTCCGGACGACGCAGCAGGCACCCGATTTTGAGAGGTCGTCCCGTTAGGATTGATCCAGCGCGCCTCCTTGGCTTGCGGATCGTTCTCGAGGCCTTGCAATAGGAGGCTCTGCGCGCGGCGACGATCTTTCGTGCGCTCCGCGACCAGAGCTTTCCAATAGACGGCCTGACGCTTGGCTTTCGCCGTTTCTTCGTCGCTTTCGGCCGCTTGCGCGACCTTGTCGAAATAGGCGTCCGCGTTCTTAAAATGGTCGAGCCGATAAAATGCGATTCCCGCCATCAAGTAGTTCGATGCATTCCGATAGCTCGTGTCGTCCTCAAGCTCGGTCAGAAAATTGAAAATCACGGCCGCTTTTTCGTCGTCCTTCACCTTGAAGTAAGACACGCCCAGGGCGTGGAGCTGCTCGGGAAGCAAGTTCTCCGGAAATTGATAGCGGATCGACGCGATCGAGCGGGCGGCTTTGGAACCCGCCGACGTCGCGAGCTTCTGCCCGACAGTGTCGGTCTTTTTCTTGGCTTCCTCGGAGCGACACGAAAATTTTCCAGTCTCGGCCATCACCCGAAGGTAGGCATTCTCAAGCTTGAGCTTCTTATTCTCGTCTTCGATCGATTGGATGCTTTGGACTTTATTCTGAATACTCGTCCATGCGTCGGCATACCGATCGAGAAGCCGTGCGGCGACGCCACGGTGGTCGGCGTGGCCCACAGGTGCGGGATGGGAAGCATGGTGGGCGATTTGAATCTCGACCTCTTCTTCTTCGAGAGATTCTTCTTCGGAGGGTGCCGCTTCGTCGACCGAATTACCCGCGGGTTTACGCTCGGCTTCTTTGGAAGTTTCCGCTGGATGCGTCTCCGCTCTTTCGGATCGGGTCGTCCCCACCAAGAACGCGACGACCGCCACGACGACCATTCCGGCGCCCGCGATCCAGTGTTTCTTTTCGACTTTGCTTAAGATCTTCATGAAACTTGTTCGTTCCTCTGGAGCGTGACTTCTCCAGGTGTCTCTTCGGACCGGTTCCGTGGATTCTTAAGGGATAATCCGTGCCGGTACCGAAGGGGCCTTTCCCGCGGCCCTTGGCTTGGATATAGAGAAAGATATGGAACGATTTGCCCGCCAATCGGCTGACGCATTAAGCCAGGTTTTGTCTCGTCCCGTCGCCGCATCGGAGTTAGACGTCCCCCCCGATACCCGACTTGGGGACTTCGCGTTTCCCTGCTTTCGGCTAGCGAAGGAGATGAAAAAATCTCCGGCCGACGCCGCTCGGGAAATCGTCGCCCAATTGGCGGAGAAAAACGCGGTGCCCGCGGGACTCACGG
Source organism: uncultured Bacteriovoracaceae bacterium (assembly GCA_964485835.1). Classification (GTDB taxonomy): domain Bacteria; phylum Bdellovibrionota; class UBA1018; order UBA1018; family UBA1018; genus JACMQW01. The sequence continues at coordinate 11,456 of CAZAKW010000029.1, read as the reverse complement.
CGGCAGCCGTCGGACCTTACGTGAACTTCACGGTGCGTCCGGACGTCGCCTTGGAACGACTTCTCGCGGATGTGCTCGCCGGGCCGGGCAATGGCGACTACGGAAAAGGGTCGGAGACCAAACGTGGGACTTGGGTGATGGAGTTCTCAAGCCCAAATGTCGCCAAGCCGTTCATGATCTACCATTTTCGCGGCACGGGTCTGGGTGCGTGCCTGGACCGCGTGGGTCGATTCCGCGGCTACCAAATGGTGTCGATCAATCACTTAGGCGACTGGGGCACCCAGTTCGGCAAACTTTACGTGGCGTTTGGTCTTTACGGCGCGGAACTTCCGACGGAACCAAAGATCGCAGACCTCGTAAAAATTTACGTGAAGCTCCACGAAGCGATCGATCTTGAGAAAGCCGCGGTGAGTGCGAACGGCGGCGATGCGAAGGGACCGACTCCGCTGGAGGTCGCCGCGCGCGATGCGTTTCGGCGGTTGGAACTCCGGGAACCGGAAGTCGTAGCCGTGTGGAAAAAATGCATTGAGATTTCCATGCGCGAGTTCAACGCGCTTTACGCGAAGCTTGACGTAAAATTCGACCATTTCTGGGGCGAAAGTTTTTATGAAGAAAAGCTCAAGCCGCTGCTCGCCGACTTAAAAGCCAAAGGCATCCTCGAACCAAGCGAAGGCGCTTGGGTCGTGAAGGTCGAAGACGAAAAGGGCCGCGAACTCACTCCGTGCCTGCTTGAGAAATCCGACGGTTCGACGATCTACGCGACGCGGGATCTGGCGGCCGCGCTCTACCGCCACGAAAAATTTGGATTTGACCGGATGACCTACATCGTCGGCGGCGAACAGAAACTCCACTTCCAGCAAGTCTTCGGCGTGCTTCGAAAAATGGGTAAGGAATGGGTATCGAAGCTAGAGCACGTGCCAACGGGTCTTTACCGATTCAAAGATTCGAAGATGTCGACCCGCAAAGGAAATTTCGTCACGTTACAAGACGTGTGGGAGATGGCAAAGGAGCGAGTCGAGACCTTGATGCGCGATCGTGCGATGGCTGCCGCCGAGCGCAACGAACGCATTGCCGAAGCGATGTCGGCCGAGGCCCTCGCTGACGTCGTCGAAAAGGTCTCGCTTGCAGCGATTATTTTCCACGACCTAAGCTCCGATCCGGCGCGCGATGTCGACTTTGATGTCGAGCGCGTCGTCGACTTCGAAGGAGAAACCGGACCTTACTTACAGTACGCGCATACACGTTGCCTCTCGATCCTGCGCAAGGCCGCCGAGCAGGGCACTCCCCTTCCGGCGAACTCGGAAGCGCGTGCGTCCGCCGCAGCCGCGGTTTTGAAAAAGGACGAAGAGATTCGATTGGTGAAACTCCTCGGCCAATTTCCGCTGCATCTCGAACGAACGCTTGAGCACCGCAAGGCGTCGCAGCTCGCAAAATATCTCGTCGATCTCGTGAAAGCGTACGGCGAATTTTACCGCGAGTGCCACGTGCTTGGCCAGGCTCCGGAAATTACCGAGGCGCGTTTGCTGGTGGTCGAAGCGACGCGCCGGGTGTTAGCGCGGGGCTTGGGACTACTAGGGATTCCACTGCCGGAGCGGATGTAGCGCTTCGGCCGGCGTTGCGAACCCCTTGGATTTTGTTCACTGAAATTCTCATTAAGGATCGTCGATCAGGTCGAGACTTCTACAGGTCAGGAGCCTAACCATGAAACCCAGTTTCGTTTTTCCCGCTCTCCTCGGATTTGTCTTTGCGGCAGGATGCGCAGGCCCCGGCATTAAAAATCCCGAAACGACGCGCGCTTCTTCTTCCGCAAAACCAAACAGCCAAAGCTCTCTGCAAGTCCCGCCACTACCACCGCCGCCGAAACCGGTGGGAAATTATCGCCCGTACTCGATTTCCGGGAACTTGATCTTCATCAATCAAATCGCGCTAAAAGACGGAAAGATTCAACACCCCGGCACGATCGGGAAACGCGTCACGATAGAACAAGCAAAAGCTGCGACTCGGCAGGCAACCCTAAACGTGATCTCGGTGCTCAAGTCCGCGCTAAACGGCGATTTAAATCGCGTCGAGCAGTGTGTCCAATTGACGGGATTTTTCAACACCGCCGCGAATTTCCAAGACCACGCCGAAATCATGAACGCCTCGTCCGATCTCGTTCAAAGGTTCTTTGGCGAGCGCGGGGTCCATGCGCGGGCGGCGATGGGAGCCGCCTCTCTGCCGATGGGAAGCCCGGTAGAGATCCAGGCGATATTTGAGATCCGGCCGGAGTAGCGTTCTGCGCGAACGGTTCGGGGGCTAGGTTTACAGGGGTAGTTCGATGACCCAGCAGTTCACGTGAACTGAATGCAAGCTGAGCGTTCCGCGTGAACTGTTCGCATTCCCAGCAGTTCACGTGAACTGTTCGTGCGCCGAGCTTCATCTGAAGCTGTTCGCCACGGCCGTTCGGCTAATAAAACCCGGGGCGCCCTATTCTACCACCGTCGGAGCCGATTCCCAGATTTCGCTCTGCTCGGTGACCGACAACGTCCGGTCATGACTCTCCGGGGCACGTGCTTCTCGAGATTCTTCGGTCTTGGCCCGCGAGCCGAGCAGATCCGGTTCAATTTCGGCTTCAAATCCTAGGACGACGTCGAGCAGTGAACGATCTTCCGCATCTTGCGCTTCGACCGCCCCTTCGGTGAACCCCTCCGGCGTAGCCGCGCTCTCACCGACGCTGGCACTCGCACTAACGGCAAAACCCACCACTCCAAAAACAATCAAACTCCAACCGAATCGGCGCAACACACTCATCGTTTAACAATCGCATAAACCTTCCAATTTCAGGACCTTAAAAATAGTCGGGCGTTCAGGCACTAAAGTGGGGAGGCCAGATTTTAGGATCAAGGCTCAGCGCATATAACGCTCGAGCTTGCTTGCCTTACTGAAGTACCAAGCATTCAGTTTTTTCTGATTTCGTTGGCACCACGATGCCGGCGTCGGCAATGGCGAGCTTCTCAACGAGGCGGCCCTGTTTTTTAATGCGGCGTTTCTCCGGCGCCGAAACCTATGTTGGCATTTGCGGTTGTTAGTGAATGCTGGCTTCTACTCGAGTCCAGCCAACCGCATTTGCAATGTCGTAGGACTGGATGGCCCGAATGATGCGTTCATCTCGGTTGGAGAAATCGCGGAAGAAAAAATACTGGCCCTTCGGAAAATACGCGAATCGAACGATGGGATGAAGGGCAAGACGAGTGAGGATGGGGCAATCAAAATTGGAAATGGCGAAAGCGATTCTCGGTCCGACTGTGGACTCCTGCTCTTCGTAAAGAGCGATCTTGAAGATCTCTTTCTTCTCGACTTCACTCAGCGGAGGCTCGCGCCCCGAAACTGCGGCATGAACACGATTTAAAGCGGAGAGAAGTCTAGGATGGACGAAAGTTCCAGCACCCTTTTCAAGCCCATACGCTTTCGTGAAAAAATAATTCGTATAAGTGTCGATAAAGACGGAGCGATTAATGTCCGCAAACGCATTCGCAAACTGCCGCAGCATGGCTTGCCGGTACACTCGCTCCGCCGGTGAGTAAAAATAACGAAATGATATGGCCTCGCCTACCGGTCCGGTCGTTCTAAAAAACCTTTCCCCCCAAAGCGCGCCATGAAGTGCAACTAACGGAAATCGGTGATTTCCTTCCGAGTCCCTGTAAATATCGTGAAGCAGCAGTGCCCGTTTCGAAAAATCTTGGGGACTGCCCGCCTTGTGGATCGCTTCCGCCCGAACTCTAGCGAATGCGTCCCCAAGATCGGCGTTCGCTTGGCCCGAGGCGATGGAGAGCACGAGGAGTAAAAATGCAGAAAGAACAGCCCCGAAATTCACAATAAGATCTCTTATGGCATTTCGATGGATTCTGCAATTCCAGCCGATAGGCGACGCAGTAGAAGTCATTCTTCCCATAGGGATCCTTCATTAACACCACCCTTTCGGGTCGTTTAAATGGCCGCTTCGGCCGACCGCCAATCCTCGCCTCGCCCAAGAGTCCCTTAAAAAAATCGGGTGGAGACTCTCGCGAATCCCCACCCGAATAGTTTCAATCTCAGCAACTCCGTGGAATCGTCGTATGCGAAACAATCAGGGTTTCAGGTTATTAGGTTTTGATCACCCGGAGCTGCTTAGACCGGCTGGAATCATTTCGGCACTGCTTCTTCGCCCTTAGGAGATCGTTTTTCCGATTTCACCGGCTTTTCGGCGCCAAATTGGGTCCAAAAAGGCAATAACCAAGGAGAGTCCCGAACGACTCTGAAGTGAGTAGCGAGAGCCGTGCCAACCGAGAACCGCTTGCAACGAATCGCGGCGAAGGTCTTCTTCGCTACCGCGAATCCTCGTAAATTTAGAGGCAACTTCCGCCGTCGAGCGCCTCACGCAACGTCTTCGAGACTTCTTCCACGGTGGAATAACTCACACCAGGGAGAGGGTAGTCTTCGCCGGAGAGCGTAACCTTATAGTGCTGCTCGTTCTGGGACCGAAAGGCGGCGATAGCGCAATGACCCGTTTCGCCTTTTTTCATCGCGAGGAGGAGTTCGGTATCGCTCTTCGCTATGAGCGCAGCTACGGTTTCGCATTTTTGCTGGGCAGCAGCGGCGCTCAACGCCTCAGCCCGAGCAGCATACTCCACCG
>CAZAKW010000029.1:0-6795 GCA_964485835.1 uncultured Bacteriovoracaceae bacterium | reverse complement strand
AACAGTCGGACACGCGACGCTGCGACAACGCCGGTGAACGATTGCCACTCGAGTTGCGAGCCCCAATTCCCTTTTTTGGCCGCCGGCTTCAGCGCGTCGACGATTTTCGTGTCGAAGTCCGAACTATTTGCCGGGCTCTCGATGAGGGCGATAATTGCGGGACAGTAAGCTGTGATACGGAACTCTGGACAAAACTGCTGGATGAGGTTGATCCCCTCTCGATAGGATTGGGCAGCGGCTAGGCTTGCCTTTATAGCCGCGGCTTCATCAGTGGCTATGGAAGAGCAGGTGGCAGCATGAGCGGATGCCGAAAGAGTCAAAAGCGAGAGAACAACGAGGGATTTCATAGGATACTTCCTTCCAAAGGGGCACAACTGGGATTTCGCGTTACCTGCGCGTGTACGGAGCCCTATTCAGGCTAAACGCGCCAATAACGCATAGCATTGCAAACTACAACGGCAAAATCCCTATCCCTTATAAAGGACCCCTTCAAAGACACATCCTCCGCAAATGCACAGCCGCGCGAGCCCAGAATTCCAAACCATTGGTGCTACGCGCTTAATAGCCAGTCCGTTAACCTGCGCCGCCGGACTTCGATTCCGGCCGGCGATTGAGCATCGCCTTGACGTACTCGCGGCGCATATCCGCGATAAAGTCGATCTTGATATCCTTCGGACATGCCGCCTGGCACTCGCCGATGTTCGTGCAATGGCCGAATCCTTCGCGGTCCGCTTGCTCGACCATGCGAAGCACGCGACGTTCGCGTAAAGGATGCCCTTGGGGAAGCATCGCGAGATGCGTGACTTTCGCCGCCATGAAAAGCGAAACTGAGCTATTCGGGCAGGCCGCGACGCAAGCGCCGCAACCAATGCATGCGGCCGCGTCCATCGCACGTTCCGCGTCCGGCTTCGCCACCAAAATCGCATTAGCGTCCGCGTGTGGGCCCGTTTTAGCGCCCGTATAACCGCCGACCGTAATAATCCGGTCGAGCGACGCACGATCAACGACCAAGTCTTTTACGATTGGAAAAGCGCCGGCGCGCCACGGTTCGATCACCAGCGTATCGCCATCGTTAAAACTGCGCATGTAAAGCTGGCAGGTCGCAGCCCCGCGGACTGGTCCGTGCGCCTGGCCGTTGATCACGCACGAGCAGGTTCCGCAGATCCCTTCGCGGCAATCGCTCTCGAATTCGATCGGGGCGATTCCCTGCTTCGTTAGGTTTTCGTTCAAGAGATCGAGCATCTCCAGAAAACTCATATTCGGATTCACGCCCGAAAGCGGATACGATTCGAATTTTCCTTCCGACGTACGGTCCTTTTGGCGCCAGATCTTGATCTGGATCGACATCATCTTCTTCGACGGACCTGCAGCTGTATTCGCATTCGACATAAGATTCCTTACTTATACGACCGCGTGGTCGGCTTGACGTATTCGAAGTTAAGCGCTTCTTTATGAAGCGTCGGCGAGGAAGGATTGCCGGTGAATTCCCAGGCGGACACGTGACCGAAATTCTCGTCGTCGCGTTTTGCTTCGCCCTCTTCCGTTTGGGATTCCCCGCGAAAATGCCCACCGCAACTTTCACGGCGATCCAAAGCGTCGAGCGCCATCAACTCGCCCAGTTCCAAGAAATCTTCCACCCGAAGTGCAAGCTCGAGAAGTTGATTACGGGCCTTGTCTTCCTCGGGAAGCACGAGCTGGAATCCGGCATTGAACTCCCGCCGAAGCTCTTGGATTTTCGCAATCGCGGTGCGAAGGCCCGCTTCTTTGCGTTCCATCCCGACGTATTCCCACATCGTGGCGCCGAGATCGCGGTAGATCTCCATCACCGTGCGCTTGCCGCCCTGTTTGCCTAACGCGACGATCTTCGCGATGCGAGCGCGAGTCTCCTTCTCGGCGGCGTCGAAGGCCGGGTGGTTCGTATCCGCGGCCGCGAGTTTTTCGGACGCGAGATAGTTCGTGATCGTAAACGGAGCGACGAAGTATCCGTCGGCAAGCCCCTGCATGAGCGCAGAAGCCCCCAATCGGTTCGCGCCGTGATCCGAAAAGTTCGCTTCGCCCAAAACGAAAAGCCCCTCGAGGTTCGACATCAAATGGTAATCCACCCAAAGGCCGCCCATCGTGTAATGGACCGCCGGATAAATACGCATCGGCACTTCGTAAGGATTCTCCGCGGTGATCTCGTGGTACATGTCAAAAAGATTGCCGTACTTCTCGCGGATCGCCTGCTCACCGAGCCGCTTGATCGAGTCCCGGAAATCTAGGTACACGGCGCGCTTCGCGTCGCCAACGCCTCGTCCTTCGTCGCAAACCGCTTTCGCCGCGCGCGAGGCGACGTCGCGAGGAACCAAATTACCGAACGCCGGATAACGGCGTTCGAGATAGTAGTCGCGGTCGGAATCCGGAATTTCGTTTGGATGCTTCGCGCAGTCGGCCGCATTTTTAGGCACCCACACCCGACCGTCGTTCCGAAGAGATTCGGACATTAACGTCAACTTCGATTGATAATCGCCCGACTGCGGAATGCAGGTCGGGTGGATCTGCGTGAAGCAAGGATTCCCGAAGTAAGCCCCCCGCTTGTGCGCGCGCCAGGCCGCCGTGCAGTTCGAATTGTAGGCGTTCGTCGACAGGTAAAACACTCGGCTATAACCACCGGTCGCAAGAATCACAACGTCGGCGACGTGGCGCTCGATTTCGCCGGTAACCAAGTTACGCACGATGATTCCGCGCGCTTTTCCGTCGATCATGACCAAATCGAGCATTTCCCGGAACGTGAAAAGCTCGACGCCTTTTTCGTCCACCTGCCGCATCAAGGCTTGGTACGCACCGATCAAGAGCTGCTGGCCGGTTTGCCCGCGCGCATAGAACGTTCGCGAAACTTGCGTTCCGCCGAACGAACGATTCGCAAGTTCGCCGCTATATTCGCGCGCGAACGGCACGCCGGCGGCGACCGATTGGTCGATAATATCGACTGACACTTCCGCAAGGCGATAGACGTTCGATTCCCGGGCGCGGTAATCGCCGCCCTTCACCGTGTCGTAGAACAAGCGATAAATACTATCGCCGTCGTTCATGTAATTCTTCGCGGCGTTGATTCCGCCTTGGGCCGCGATCGAGTGTGCGCGCCGCGGACTATCGCTGATGCAAAAGGTTTTCACCCGGTAGCCCGCTTCGGCGAGCGACGCCGAGGCCGAGGCCCCCGCAAGCCCCGTACCCACCACGATCACCGTGTGCTTACGTTTGTTTGCAGGGTTGACGAGTTTCATGTCGGTCTTGAATTTCTTCCACCGGCCTTCGATTGGCCCGCCCGGTTGTCTTTGGTCGAGTTGTTTACCCATGAGAAGTCTCCGAATCGGTTAGTGGAAAAAGTAGATGTAGACCGGGATGGTGAGAAACCCGACGCCCAGAAGAATCCCCAATACGCCGCCGACAAAATAGATCTTGTTCGAGTTCGTTTCGCGCGTGAGGCCAAGGCTATGCAACGCACTCCAGATTCCGTGCCGCAAGTGGGCGGCGAGAAATAGCATCGCGGCCGTGTAAAGACCGACCATCAACGGGTTCTTGAATTGTTCGACGACGTGTCGATGCAGATCGCGCGCCTCGCCCCCGGCCGATAATGTCGCGACGTAGCCGGCTTCGATACCCGGGCCGTACTTAAAATGGATCACGTGGAGCACCAGGAAGATCAAAAGGATCGTGCCCGTAATCGCCATATTGTTCGCGGCGAAACCCCAGCGGGAGTTGCCGCCTTTAGTCTTCGTCATCGCGTATTTCGTGGGCGTCACTTGGCGGGCACGGATCGCGAGCCGAATCCCAGTTACCGCGTGGAACAAAAAGAACGCGACCAACCCGATCTCCGCGACGTAAAGGAGGGGACCTAGATCGGCAAGTTTCTGCGCGTAGGCGTTAAAGAGCTCTCCTTCCTTCGGATAAAGGAGAAGATTCCCCGCGAGGTGCGTGATCACAAATCCTACGAGAAGCAGGCCCGTGATCGCCATCACGAATTTCTGCAGAACAGACGACGTTCGAGAAGATTTCATAGATAGGAAAACAATAACCGATCGCTTCGAAACCCGAAATCGGAAAGGGTCCAAGAGCTTGAAGTTTATAGAATTTACCTACTAAGTCCGACGAAGAGAGTCGAAAACCAAGACCGGGTCTCGATGCGACCTAGGCGACCTTACGGCCGGTGGATTTACGTGTGCTCAGCCACCACTCTTTGAAAGACGGAGCGTATCCGGCTTGAACCGCTTGAGCGCGAGTACAGGTCGAGAGAATTTCTTCGAAATAGACGGTCACCGTGCCGTCGGCGACTTCGACCAGAAGGGCCTCGCCTTCTCCTCTTGCCCGGCCGACGGAAAGAAGATCGTCGGAGACGACGTTTTTTCCGGCAAAGGAAGCGGGAATCAATCCTACCAGGCTCGTAATCGCAGTCCATGTTTGGAGCGTGACTCCCTCGTGCTGAAATTCGAGCACAAGTCCCTGGGTTTCGTTTTCGTCGGCGCCAAGTTTCCGCCACAGCTCAATCTTTGCGCGGAGAATCTGTTCAACTTCGCGAGCCATCCGAAACGTTGCTTCGCCGAGCTGGACCCAATTCCCGGAATTTTCTTTCAAAATGCGAGGAGCGCGAACCGGCAAAAGCGGCGGCAACACCTCTTCAAACCGATGGAATGCGGGCACCAGAAGCTTCGTCTCGTCGAGCATTCCGCAGATTCCCTTCAAGCTATGGACGGGGCGGAAGACGGCGGCAATCTCGACCTGCCCGACCTGGCCACTGCCGTCGGGAGCGAATGCGCGAAGACGCGCAAAAGCTCCTTCGGCTTCCGACAGGAGCCGATCGAAATCTGTCGTAAATTGTCGGAGTACCGCGTATTTTCGGGCCATCTCAAGGGGGCGTTTCGGCCTAAACCCGCCCAAACTTTAAGATTTTTTCCCTCTCCCTTTTGACGCCGGCACTGCAGAATAGTCGACTAAATCTGAAAACTCCGATGGGGCTGGTACTCGCCCACCCACTCGCGCAGTTCGCACCGACTCGTAATGCCTTCGATCTCGACGAACGCGAACGTGCGACGCAGATGCTGGCCAAGCCCGCTCCAGTCCAGATTGATCATCCGGGTCCAGGTCCCCGTGTTGATATACTGTTTGCCGTCGGGCCAGACCTTATCCATCGGTCGGTGGGTGTGGCCGAAAATAACGGTGCGCAGGTCCGAGCGGGCGTCCAATAAATCGCGCGCCTCTTTCTCCAGGTCCCGAAACAGCTCGGTTTCTTCGCGCAAGATACTTAAGGTCGAACCGAGCTTCGAACGGCCCTGAAAGACGGCGGCGATCCGGGTCTTTACGAAGTAATAGCCCGAAAGAGCGAGGAACCGGATCGTAAACCACGGATCCAGGATCAACCCAAAGAGCGCGAACACCTTCACGGGACGAACTTTATCGACGAAGCTCCGTTCCCACTTCATCCGGTTGATGATCTTTAAGACGTAGATACTTCCCCAGGGCATTTTCAAAATCGGCTCGTCGACGTAGTCGGTGAGCAGCGGCTCCTCGAAATCCATCGCGTTCCCGGCTTCGAACTGATTACCGTGACGAACTTCGACTCCGCCCTCGTAAGTAAGTCGGTCTCGGTCCGCGACGACCTCGACCCGCTCGGAGGGAAACTTCCCTTCCGGATCCCACTCCCGAGTAATTCGTTCGCGCACTTGCGGAAAAAAAAGCTCCCCGTCGTGGTTTCCGACGAGATACGTGATTTTTTTACCCGCCCGCGTGGCAAATCGACGAAGGGCGGCCATCACTTTCGGATGGCCGGCGATGATCGCCTCGGTCTTCTGCAGCGCCATCGATTCCGTCACCGATTCCTCGAACTCCCCGTTGACGGCAACGTTGAGGTAATCGAAGTAGTCACCGTTTAAAATCAACTCGACGTCGACGGGCGTGCCGTCGGGGTACACCCCGTAGGGGCCGGTCGAGAAATGGTCGAAAAAAAAGACCATATCGTCGTCATTCAGAAAATCTTCATGCGGATTCGCGCGCCCCTCGAAGAACTTCCCCGCCGAGAGATGGCAATCACTGATGATGATTTTGTACTTCTTTTTAAGGGGGGGCGCCGCTTCCAGAGTCACCTAAATAGGGTACACGAATCCAACCCTTCACGCTCCGCATTATATCGGATTTAGGTCGGCCCCCAAGCGGACTCGTTCTTGACTTTGATCGTCATTTCCCTCAGATTGCGGTCTCTATGGCAGATTCAACGAAGAAATGGTCCGACAACGTCGTCGGACAATATTATGTCGACGACCAATGCATCGATTGCGACGCCTGCCGTACGGAAGCACCGGCAAATTTCAAACGCAACGACGAGCACGGTTACTCGTACGTCTATAAGCAGCCGACTACGCCCGACGAGTTCGAGAAGAGCAAGATGGCGATGGAAGCGTGCCCGGTTGAAGCGATTGGCGACGACGGTCAGGCCTGATTCCGCAATTCCGGAACTGATTCCACGACTACCGAACACCCGCCACGTAAGCGATCCAGGAATGGGCCGGATCGCCCTCTTCCATCGGGGCATACTCGCCGGTGCCCTTGCCTTTCGTGTCCGCGGTTTCCCAAAACACATGCGACTTACGAAAGCCGGCCTCGGCCAGCATCTCGCGGACTTCGCGAATTCCGTAAAGCCGCCAGTGGTAGGTAAACGCCTCGCGAAGCCAGCGCCGATTCGGGAGTTGGAAGTGGATCGCGTAATCGTTTAGCCCCGAAATTGGATCGAAGTCCATCTGGTCCCAGACGTACTTAACTCGCCCG
>CAZAKW010000028.1:5233-15536 GCA_964485835.1 uncultured Bacteriovoracaceae bacterium | reverse complement strand
TTCGATTGGATCTCGGTGCTCTTGCACCGGGTCTGGTACATGTTCGCGGTCGGTCCCCCGATATCGGAAACCGTGCCTTTGAAACCTGCGACTTTCGTCATCTCGCCGAGTTCCTTTAGAATGCTCGGTTCGGATCGGGACTGGACGATGCGGCCTTGGTGGAGGGTGATCGCGCAGAAGCTACAGCCCCCATAACAGCCGCGAGTCGAAGCAACGGAGAAACGAATCATATCGGCGGCCGGAATTCGTTCCTTGTAGACGGGGTGTTGGTCCTTGGCGAACGGGAGATCGTAAATCGAGTCGAGTTCTTCTTGGGAAAGCGGAAGCGCGGGCGGATTCACGACGACCGCCGAGCCGCCGTGGTATTGTACGAGGCGTTTACCGTTGTAAGGAGAAGCTTCGTATTCGATAGCGTACGCGGCTTTGGCGAACTTTTTCTTATCGTCCCGAACTTCGTCGTACGACGGGATCGTCAGCCGCGGCTCAATGTTTCGAGCCGCTTCCTTGGACGTGCGGAAAGCCACGCCTCGTTGGGTGCGCATATAGGCGATCGCGGCTTGTGTTTCGGGTTGAGTGAGTGAAAGAGGGCCTCCCACGGTTTCGGCGGCGGCACCGAATTGCTCGACGAGGGTGTCGACCGTGCGTTCTCCCATACCGAAAACTAGAAATTCGGCTTTCAATTCCGAGAGGACGGACGGGCGTACGCGGTTTTGCCAGTAATCGTAGTGGGCGAGTCGACGAAGCGACGCCTCGACTCCACCGACAATCACGGGGGTTTCCGGCCAAGCCGTTTTCGCGAGTTCCGCATATTTCGTTGAAGCGTAATCAGGACGGCGCCCGCCTCGGCCGCCTTCTGAATATTGGTCGTCCGATCGCGGCTTTTTATTCGCGGTATAGTTGTTGATCATCGAATCGACGGTCCCGCTAGAGATGCCGATAAAGAGTCGGGGCCGACCGTATTTCAAGAAATCAGCCGGCGAATCCCAGCGAGGCTGCGAGAGAATCGCGACCCTAAGCCCGCGACGTTCAAGCCACCGCCCAAGCAAGGAGATCCCAAAGGTGGGATGGTCGACGTAAGCATCGCCATTCACGAGAAGGACATCGATTTCGCTCCAGCCCCGCCACCGTACTTCTTCCGGGGAGTTCGGGAGAAACTTTCGGCAGGCTTCCCGATAGACCGTTTGGTTATCAATGCGGATAGAAGATGCGGTTTGCACAAGGGGTGTATATGCGTCGCATTAAGAATCTGCAAGCCCCGTGGAGGCTTTGGAGCGATTCAGGAACAATTTTAAAGGAAAATTTAGAGTGCTTTCAGCCAGGCGAAGAATTCATCCATAGTCTCGAAGATCTCCACGGGGCGTAGATCTGGCCGGCCGGGGACCGGAAATTCGAGGTGGTCGCGCGGATAATTCGTCGTAATGCTCACCGTTAGGCATCCCGCAAGCAGTGCACCCTCGAGCCCGGTGGGCGAGTCGTCGATCGCGACGCATTCGGAGGGTTTGAATCCAAGGGAGGCAGCGGCGTATTCAAAGGGACCCGGATCGGGTTTGGGCCGAGGGACGTCGTCACGCGAAAGAATCACCGGAAAAAATTCTCCGATATTTAGTAACGTCGTCGAAGCAGTCAACTCACGCCGACGCGCATTCGAGACGATTGCGCATGGGATGTTTTCGTTTTTTGCCCAATTGAGGCCGTCACGGACGCCTGGGTATAAAGCGAGTTGAGTCTTCGCGGACGCGAGATAGTAATCGTTTTTTTTCAGCGCAAGGGCGTCGAGATCGTACTCGGCCGGCGACCAGCCCGGTCGGAATTGGTCGAGCAGCGTATGGAGAATTTGCGGCGCCGTCCGTCCGACAAGACCCTCGAAGCGAATTTCGTTCCAAGGGAGCCGCATATCGCGAAGCAGTTTTTGCCATGCGAGGAAATGGAGTTGTTCGCTCGTGACGAGCACGCCGTCGTGGTCAAAGAGAATAGCTTTGGGGCGGGTAGGTTTTTTCATGTCGGCGTTTCGGCAAAAGCGATGATAGATCTTTTTTAAGCCTAACAGGAGAAGTCGATGAAATCGAACGCTGACAAATTGTTCATAAAGAAGATGTCCGAGCAGGCGACGCTTCCGACGCGCGCCCACCCCGACGATGCTGGATTGGACCTTTACGCGCTCGAAGAAGGGGTTTTGCCTGCGGGCGGCGGCCTGTTGGCGCGCACGGGAATCGCTTTGGCCCTCCCTCCGAACACCGTCGGTTTAGTCGCGGACCGTTCTTCAATGGCAAAAAGAGGCGTGAAGACTTCCGGCGGAGTGATCGATGCCGGTTACCGGGGCGAGATCCATATCGTTCTTCGCAATATCACGGCGGAAGAAATCCATTTCGCGAAGGGTGAGCGAATTGCGCAACTTCTGATCCTGCCCTGCCTGACACCGGCGGTCGTCGAGACGGAGTCGCTCGACGAAACCAATCGGGGTGCGAAAGGATTCGGCAGCTCGGGAAAATAACCGACGGAGTTTAGAGAAGCGAGTTCGCCTCGACTTGCCGCCGCGTCTCTTCGGGATAGAATTTTTCAGCGAGGCGGATGTGTTCGATTTCCTCCTCGGCGATCCGTCCGAAAATTTCCGCGCTGATCGGATCGATTTTTCGCATCGCCTCGGAGAACCGTACCCCGGCGAGGCGGCCGCGTTCTTCAGCGCTCGCGATGAAAACAGCGAACTCTTTCGCCGTCTGGCATTTCTGGAGGGACACCCAAAGCCAATCGGAGACGCCACGTTCGCGAACATCGATTTCCAAATCGGCCATTCGGGCGAGTAACCATTCGAGGTGGCGCTCTTCGGCGAGCGCAAGACCTCGCCAATTTGCCTTGAGTGCTGGCGGGGCGTCGGCGAAACGATCCGCGGCCCAATGAAACGCGTAGTAAGCCTGGATTTCCGCGAATGCGGCCGCCCGGAGTCGGTCACCAATTCCGTCTTTCGTTTCGATTGAACGGGGTGATTTCGCTCGTTCGCTGCGGGGGAGGACGACGAACGGAGTCCAAACCGGCGTACTTTCGAGACGATCGAGTGATAGCGGGGTTAGCTTCATTTCTTTAGGCTCTTTCGGGTGCTTGCATCTTTTTCGGCGAGGCGCATGAGGGTTTCGAAATGAGTTTTCGTGACCGGCATGACGGAAAGACGGGACTGCCGAATCAAGGGAATTTCCTTGAGAGCCGGGGTCGCTTTGATCGCGGCCAGGGATACGGGGGAGGGAAGCGCGCGCACGGGGGAAAGATCGATTTGGACCCATTCTTTCCCGTCGTCTTTTTCAATGTCTGCGTAGCCTTCGCGAACGCATTTTGCGATCCCTACGACCGCTTTGTCTCCGCCGGAATGGTAGATCAACGCGAGATCCCCCTTGCGGATTGATTTAAGGAAGTTCCGTGCTTGGAAGTTTCGCACGCCGTCCCAGTTCGTTTTACCGTCTGCAAGGAGACGCTCGAAGCTATAAGTGTCGGGTTCGGTTTTGAGGAGCCAGTAGCCGGGCGTCATAGGCTTGGGCTTAGCATAGATCTAGCGAGAATCGAATCGGATCTGCGCGGGTGCGCGATCGTTCTCCATGAGCGCGTTTTTCGGCGCGGTCCACTGCAGAACCGCAGCGAGAACCAAGCAAACGGCGACGGCGAAGCTCCACAGCAGTTGGGCGGAGTGGTTCGTTTCCAGAGTGCGACGGTCGATAGGTTTGGTTCCCACCACCACGGTTTTTCCGGTGGAGCGGTCTTCGAATCGACGATTTTGCCCGTACTGCTTACTCATCTCTTCAAGAGTGTAACCGGTCGTTGAAAGCGGGTACAACTGTGTCACCCTCGACTTTGACGATTTTCTCCGGGAAATGTGCGGGCGATCCGACTACCATCGAAGCATGGGGATAGGGCATGCACACTCTCATAGTCACGATCACGGCGCCGGCGGACACGTCCACGGCGGGGCGGAGCGTTCCGAATCCGCGTTAAAACGCGCGTTTGCGATCACTTTCGTGTTCATGGCGGTAGAATTCGTCGGCGGGTACTGGGCGAACTCAATCGCCTTGGTTTCGGACGCCGTCCACATGTTGACCGACTCGGGCGCATTAATGCTCAGTCTTTTCGTGGTTTGGATCTCGAAGCGCAAGGCCCCTCGCGATTATACTTACGGTTTGCAGCGGGTCGAGATTCTGGGTGCGCTTTTAAGCGGTTTGTTGATCTGGCTCTTGGCCGGATTTCTTATCTTCGAGTCCTTTTCGCGGATGGAGAATCCGCCGGAGGTCCGAGGCGGCATTCTTTTCTGGGTCGCCTCGATCGGGTTATTGGCCAACCTGTCGTCTCTGTTTTTCCTCCACCGTTCGGCCAAGGAGAACCTCAACGTCCGTGGCGCGTACTTGCACGTATTGACGGATTCCCTGGGTTCCGTCGGGGCGATGATCGCGGGCGGCGTCATCAGTTTGACGGGTTTTCATTTGATCGATCCGATCGTAACGATCGTTCTGTCGCTGTTGATGCTTTGGAGTTCGTGGCGATTGGTTCGAGAAGCAGTGTTGGTATTACTGGAACGCGCACCGTCGCATCTCAAACTTGAAGAAATTGAGATGGAGCTATCGGCACTTCCCGGTGTCCGGGCGGTGCACGACCTGCACGTTTGGACGCTTTCGAGCGGAAGAGTGGCTTTGAGCGTCCACCTTGTCGGAGCGTCCGAGAATTCAGAGGCTCACGCGGAGTTGCTTCACGAGGCCGCGCACCGTCTGGAAGAGCGGTTTGCGATCACGCACACGACGATTCAGGTGGAGCCTGACGGGTCGAAACAGGAATTGCACTGCGCGACGGACTGCGAACCTTAGCCGCCGTCTTGATCTCGGCCAATCCGAGCTTCGCAAGCACCTGGATGTAGAAGAAGCCGATGTCGAACTCGTACCAGCGATGGCGGAACGAACAGGATTTCGGGTGAGCGTGATGGTTGTTGTGATCCAGCTCCCCGCAGATCATCCAGTTTAAGGGAAACAGGAAGCCGATATTTCGACTCTCGTCCGTCGTTGGGTAATTGCGATAGCCAAAAGCGTGGGCAATTGCGTTCACGCCACCGACCGCGAAGAGAGGGGAGATCGCGAAAGTCGCAAGCGCGAGGAAACCGCCGGTCGCCGGACCGAAAGCGATCGTGAGAGCGGTTGTCGTAAGAATGGGTCCGAGGAGGGGATTTTTCCGTAGGAACGCCTCGAATCGGTCTTCAGGGAGTTTTTTTCGGATTTTTAAGACCGCCGGAAGATCTTTCGCGACGACGTAATCGTAGACCCCGAGAAAAAAAATGCGGGCGAGTCCCTTTTGCTTCGGACTGTGCGGATCAAGTTCTTGATCCGAATGGGCGTGGTGATAAACGTGGATCGATACCCAGTCCAGCTTCGACATGCCGGTCGTTAAAGCGAGCCAGGCTTGCATCGATCGGTCGAGCCACATCGGAAAGGTTACGCCGCGATGGGTGTGCATCCGGTGGAAGCAAAGGCTCATCGCGGTGATCGTGACGTGGGTAGCGAGTGCCATGGAGAGCGTGAATTTCCAGAAACCCCCGGTTGACCAAACTTCCGGAAAAAGTCCGCCGGCTCCGAACGCGAAATAAACGAAGAGCGTTAGTAAGCCAAATCCAAAGACAGATTCCGCGACCGGGCGAAAGAAGCGCAAAAATTTTGACAGGGACATGCGGACCTCCGAAGCCAGAATGGCCAGATTCTAGAATACGAGGATTCGTCGGAGGGAGGTGTAAGAGCTGTGTAAGTGCTTGTCCCGCCTCGTAGGCCCTGTTTAGAGAACGCTGGCGGAATTTTCTGCAGTTTACATTGTTTAGGCCGGTTCGTACCCTTTGCTCACGCCCCTACGCTCGAGTGTGGACGTATTTCTTTTGTGCGCACCAAGGGCCCCGGCCCTTTTTTTGTCAAATGAATGACGAAAATTTTTACCTACAGGCACTGCCGTGAGCGATCGATAAGAACGATGATGAACACCTCCCCCCGTAGACATGGTCGCGTTTTGAATGGCGCCGTCGCTTTCTTAAGTTTCTTGCTCGTCTCGCTCTCGGCGCTCGGAGACGTTAGAGCCAGATGCGCAAGTTTGGTGACTCCTGAAGATTTCGACGCGTTTGCGCAAGAAGTCCGGGGCGATT
This sequence comes from uncultured Bacteriovoracaceae bacterium, assembly GCA_964485835.1. Taxonomy (GTDB): domain Bacteria; phylum Bdellovibrionota; class UBA1018; order UBA1018; family UBA1018; genus JACMQW01. The sequence goes on along the minus strand of CAZAKW010000028.1, from coordinate 9,391 downwards.
GGAAAGACATCGAACAAGAATACGAGTGGAGAGTTTGGATCGACTCCACTGCTGAATATCAACGCTTCGTGAATCCACCCCATTTAGAAGCGGCGGGGGATTTGATCCACCCGACCGAAGTTTATCCGAACGCGCTCGCACAGTACCGGGCCATGAAAGCCGCCGGATTCTATTTGGATGCGGTTCCCGTGGGTAAATTTAGTCCCAACGTCGAGATGGTGCGGGAAGTCCACCGGATCGCGATGAAGGATGTTTATACCCTCCGAGAAAAGCTAGCCTACAAATTAGGCGGCGGGATTTTCAACATCGTGGGACCTGGGAAGTTCAAGAAAATTTTCAACTTTGGTTTCTCCCCGTTAACGAAGACGCCACTGACCGACGCCCAAGTCGCGATGATTCGCGAGGAGGGATTGATCAAGTTTTGGTCGCTCATGCGCGTTGGCCAGGATCGAAATTACGGACTGCTCTTATTCCCGGGTTCGCCAGAGAAGCATCTAACGGATCTTGTCGCTTGGTACGAATCGAATAAAACCAAGCTGAGCCCTATTCAACTCGCAGCGGGGTTTCAACGACGTTTCGTGGCTATCCATCCGTTCGATAACGGAAACGGACGGGTGTCACGCCTCTTTATGGACCGAATCCTGGCTGAATTCGGTCTGCCGCCGGCGCTGCTTCGCGACCAAAATTTAGATCTCTACGTTTCCGAAGCGCAGTGGGCCCAGGAAGTGGCCGATGGCGTCGCGCAGTTCGAGTCGATGGCCCATCAAGCGCTTCGTGATTCTAAAAAAACGAAGATGGCCCACGGAGCCCCGTTCATCGGTCAGCGCGACCACGGCGCTTGGATCAATCCCAAGGGTGTCGCCAACGGAAAAATGAACGAGGCGCTGTTTCCCGAAAAAGGAAAATCCAATTTCGTCGCCGCGACGGGCGACCATTACGTGCTGTATCGTGACGGCTTCTTTTACTCCGACGTCGGAATTCCCCATCTTTACCGGGAAGGGATGCTGTATCCGGTGCCCGACCAGAATTACATCCTTTACGGAATTGGCGGCGCCGTGAAGGGCGATGCTAAGAAGGGCGCCTATCGCCGCGTGTTGAGCGCGCAGATGGAAGAAGTTTATCAAGACCACCTCGAGGTTTTACAGCGGATTTCCGACGGAAATCTGGATCCTAGGAGCATAAAAGTCGTTCCTTACCAATCGATCGCCCAGGCCAACAAAGACGGGCGCCTCGCTCTTTATCCGTGGGAAAAGGAATGGCTTCGACGGGTTATTGAAATTCCTGAATCCTCGCCGGCAGCGATTCTCGCCGCGAACCGCGGCGGGTTTACGGAATTTGAGAATGCGTTTAACAATCAGGGAAACGTAAGGATTTCGTCGATACTAGCGCAGTACCAAGCCGTCGATTTGAACTATGCGAGACTCGAATGGCATTTCCGGAAAATCGAAAGCGATCCGAAGATGGTCGCGGCGATCGACGTGGCCCGGAAGAAATTATGGGAAGCCGTTCGCTACTATGTAAAAAAATTTGAAACCAACGCAATCGTGTACGCAACCCGCGCGTTTCCTGAGGTCGTGGATAAGGCCGACCTTCTCAAGCGTCTTCGCGAGGTTCCTCAGTTCAAGCTTTTCTACGAATACTTGCCGTACACCCGAGCGGGCCATGCGGAATGGGATACGGCCGTGAAGGAAGTTCCTTGGAACCAGATTTACTTGTTGCGGAACGACTTCAAAGCGATTCGTTGGGTAGGCTTTTTGTCGGAGGCCCAATTCGCCCATGTCTTAAAGTCGATCCCCGGCGCTGGAGCATTCCGAAAATATGTCAGGGATCGGCTGGCAAAGTTGACGACTGCTTTCACTTCTGGTGCTCGGGCCGCACCAACGGACGTGATCGCTCAGAATGTGGCGGATGCGGGTGCGGGCGCGACTTCCTCGCCCAAGAACGCCCAGCAATTGAAGTACATGAAGCTCTTTCAAGCGCTTGAGCGAAAAATCTTTATTAGCCCCTACGTCACCCGCGGCGTGGACGATCAATTTGAACGCGCCTATGTCGATCTCTATCTTCACGCAGTGGATCAAGGACAAAAATCCGGAGTCTCCTTCACGACGCGGTCCGATCAGATGGTCCGCGGCGACGGGACCTTGTCCTTTCAAGGGATCACAGGGGCCAAGTATCAGACTTATATCGTTCGGATGCCGGTCGAGCATTCCGTCAACAACTTTGCGTCCGGATGGTTTCGTCAATACGAGGTTGTTGTTAAAGGTTATTCTTTGCCAACGCGTGTCGTTAAGACTCTTGACTCGGCAGACTATGTGCCCGCTTTAGATCCTGAGATGCTCGCTAAATTTGATGACTTTGTTAACAAGCAACAGACGATTCGACTCGACTAAATGCGCGCCGCGTTTGGTAACGGCGCCTAGTTTTCTTCGCTCGCGCCGCATTTCGATGCACCGCGAATAAGCCCGGGTAACTTGTCAAAATCCGAACGCATTGGTACCTCCACCCTGCCTCAAAAGGGCATGCCTCAAAGGGGGGGTATTCATTATGATTCAAAGCATTTGGACTCGTTTTGGATTTATGGCCGGCGTGGTTGTGGTCGCGCTGGCAGCAGGGATCGGATCGGCTCAAGCCGTGCCTTCCGATAAAGAAGCTTGGAGAAGCGACGAACACGGCATCCTGATTTACCGCGACGCCGTCGATCCGGAAGTCTATTGGTTCATTCCAAAGATCCGTTTCGAATCCAAGAACGGAAAGACCGTTCTTCGTCCGAAGACTCTCGCGAGCGGAAATATCGAATACACGGTTCGAATCATTCCGTATTTTTCGAAAGATTTGAAAGGGTTGGCGGCGCAGAATATCCCAAACATCCGTCAGGACTCGCAGCTTAAGCCGGTCGTGGCGAAGAACATTGGGATTTCACTTCCGGACTTCGGATACACTTTCGCTTCGGCGGGGGTGACGAATTTCCAGTATCTGGATGTGCCACGTTTGTTGAAGTTCGCGCTTTCGCCGGAAGAGGCCGCCACGTTCGACGAGCTCTATCTAGACGAGTACGGGATCAACGTAGACTTTACGATCGCCTACGAAGGGATGATGACCGATAAATTCTACAATATCGACGTCAGCTGCAAAGAGATGGCGATGGAACTCGATGTGAACTTCAAGCCAAGCGCAAGCGGCACCGTAAAGACGCCGGCAGCGGAGGTCTTTCTCGGGGCCGATCTCGAGTTCGCGTTTTTGAATAGTGTTCAAAACAGCCTGAAGGGCGTGAGCGTCGTTTCGAAAGGAAACGTTCCCGGCATGCAAGAGATGCTCAGCCGGGTGATGAATCTTTGTTTCGAAGAAGAGGATTCTGACTACGACGATGGTTATCCAACCCGTCGGCGTCGGACCGAGGACGAAGACGAAGACGAAGATAGCGATTACGAGGCTGCGAGCTTTGCGATGGTGAATCGATCGAATCGCTCGATGGACCTTGCGGCAGCGGAAGCGCAACTGCTGCAAGAATGGCACGACCACCTTTTGGTGGAGAAAACCATCGATCAGGACTATCCCCGTCGCCGCACTGGCGAAGGAGAAGGAGAAGGCGAAGGTCGCGGCGGCGAAAACGAAAATGGAGGACTTCTTCCGGAAGCCCAGCTTAAGGCAAAGTTCCGTATGAAAAAGACCTCCATGAATCGCGATAACGAAGCGGTCGTAAAGAATCTTTCGATGAAGGATACGACCAACCTTTACGTCGTGGCGGGTTTTCTCGCAGCGGATGCCAAGCAGGAAGAGCGCGTCGACGTCCAGTCGGTGGGGGAAAAGAAATTTTCCGTGAAAGCTGACCACACCGCGGCGGCTCCCTTGAAAACGGGGGTGATCGTCAAAGCAGGCGAGCAGTATTCGATCAATGCGGCGTTCGTCTTTCGGGCCCGATCGAGTCTGTCTGGATGGCAGAACAAGCAGTACGACTGGGATGCGAAGTGGTCAAAGACGGACGGGGATCTTTATTACCGTATCGGCACCGGGCATTGGACCCCGGTGAATGGGCGCGCGATCATCGAGTCTGGCGTAATCAGCGAAGGCGAACTCGAGTTTTATCTCGACCACTCTTCGATCTTCAATAAGATCCCGCCTGATTTACGCGAGTCCACCTGTCTTGGTCTTTGCGGTCCG
>CAZAKW010000028.1:0-5223 GCA_964485835.1 uncultured Bacteriovoracaceae bacterium | reverse complement strand
ATCAAAAACCTGGCTCCCGAGTTTTCGGTCCAGGTATCCGGGCGACGAATCGAAGTGCGCTAAGTTCGATTCGGATTTCATTGGATCCTTAGATTGAAAAAGCCGGAGGCGTTTCGCTTCCGGCTTTTTCGTTGGGTAGATCTCAGACGTCCTTGGCTGCCTAAAAAGTAGACGATTCTGAAGGCGTTAAAGTTGGGGAAGCTATTTCCCGAAGACGGATATGAGCGAGTTTTTAACTCCTCCAGGCTTTACCCCATGAAAAAATGGCTTCTTCTTATCTCTTTGATGTCTCTCTTGATGGGCATGCAGTCCTTAAGAGCCGACTCTTCGCCTGAATGCTCCGCCCGTCGGGTCGTGTTCGGTAAAGTCACGTGCGTCGCTACTTTGGGCAACGAAGCCATGATCGATGCTTATTTTTACGCGGCTACGACGATGGGAGAAGTGAATTCCCTTTACGGAGAGCGTCTCGAGCGCATCCGTGAAACGTGCGAAAAGAAAGTCGCCGCGCGCCAGCCCGCATCCGCGAATTTTCGCCCGATCGACCTCGGGACGACCCATCTCCGCATCGAGACGGTCGAGGCATGCGACGGAAAACGCGGATACCAGGAGCCTTGTCAAAGCAACAGCGATTGTTTGGAGAATTTCTGCCATCCGGATCGTGGAACGTGCAGCGCAGTTTTCACCGTTCCGATGACGGCCATTTATTAACGCTGACTGATTTCTCGGAGTACCGCCGTGAAATCCAGATCCATGATCGGATAGTCGGCGGCGGCGGGATGGGAAAAGTGCCACCACTCGTTCTTGAGGACTTGAAAGCCCTCGGCATGCATCGACCGAATCAGCCGGTCGCGATTCGCCCGTGCTTCGGGTCGTCCGCCAAGATAGGCCGGCCACGCCGTTTCGTTCATCTCGTCGAATGCGGATGGCATCTCGATCTCGCGTCCGTCCTTCAGGCGGAATAAGCTGCAGTCCACGGCGCATCCACGGTTATGAATGGATCCCGAATCGGGATTCGCCAAAAACTGGCGTTGGTTGTCGTCAGCCGCTTCCCAAAAAAGCCGGGTCACGGACCACGGACGATAACCGTCAAAAACCAAAATTCCGTATCCAAACGTTTCGAGCCCGCGATGGACGCGAAGCAAGGCCTCGGCGACCGGGCGCTGGAGAAACGCACCTTCAAACGGGTATACGGCGCGGCCAAGAAAATTATCGGAGCGTGCGTAGCGAATATCCAGACCGAACGGGTAGGTCGCGAGATCCACAAGGTCCAGCGGCTTGACGCTTTCCCTCGTCATTCGATGTTCTCCGTCTGATCCGCGACGTTGCGTGCAAGCCATTCAGGATCGTCGATCGTAAGGTCGTGTCCGGACCAAGGGTGGTAAATAGGAGAAGCGCCCAGGCGCTCGGCGACTCGTACGGCGCACTCGGGCTTCGCGATGCGATCGCCCCGGCTCGCAAAAACCACCGTCGGTGCTTTCGGTCGATCGACTGGTAATTCAAAATGGGAAGCCGACACGAGATGGCGAAATGCCGTCAAAGGGGAGGGCGGGCGATCATGGCGGGAGTGGACTAAGTCGTTTTCGATCGTTTTCGATTTTTGATCGTTGGAACGATAGCGATTGGAGACAGCGCCTAAATACGAACGCACGGCAAGGGGGCGATCGCCGCCAAAAAGCCCGAATAGCATCGGGAAACGCGCCCGGTAGCGAAAACGATCAGCGAGGCGCGAAGAGTCGGCGCTGGAAGGATTCATAAGAATAAGCTTACGAAAGAGATCGGACTCCGCGCTTGCCCAATCCACCGCGACCATGGCCTCGATTCCCGCGCCCGCGATCATCCATGGCCCGATCGGCCACTTTTTTTGTGCGATTCTTTCGTGAAAACGTTTTGCAAGGTCGATCCGAATCGCGGTGATCGAAAGCGGGCTGACGCGTCGGTACTCGCTCCCTACACCGGGTAAGTCGAGGGTGTGCACGTTCAGATGCGGTGCATGCGTGCGAAGACGATCGGCAAAGTTTTTCAAACTTCCCGGATCTTGCATAAGGCCGCGGAGGAACAGCAAATTCATGCTTTCGAAGGTAACACGCCTCGGTTAGGGATAGAATATGTACCGCGAGTCGACGGACGGAATCATCATCGAGGTCAACCCCTCTTATCTGCGCGAACATTCGGACCCAAGCCAAGGGTTGTTTGTTTTTTCGTACGAGGTGACGATTTCTAACGAGGGCCGTCAGCCTGCGCGTTTGATTGCGCGCCACTGGGTGATTCGGGACGGCGATGGAATCGAAAGGGACGTGGAAGGAGACGGGGTCGTGGGCGAGAAGCCGCATCTCATTCCGGGCTCCTCTTACACCTACTCGAGTTTCTGCCCGCTTCCGACGCCGACCGGTAGCATGCGGGGGGCTTTTCGGATGGTCCGGGATGACGGCACGGAGTTCGATGCGAAGATCCCGCTCTTTTTTCTGAGGGATTTGACCCCGCATCAGTAATCACAGTATGACTGGGCGATGAGTAGCCTTCTTCCCCTTCCTCCGGCGGTCGTGATTACTGGCGCAAGTGATGGGATCGGCAAGGCGATGGCGCTCGAGTTTGCCCGGGTCGGCGCTCGCCTTGGATTGATCGCTCGTCGCGGGGAGCTTTTAGAGGCTTTGGTGCCGGAATTGCGCGCAGCTGGAGCGCCCGATGTCCAGATCGCAGCGCTGGACGTAACAGATTTTGCGGCCCAACGAGCGGCGCTCGAAGGTTTCGAGTCGAAGTTTGGAGCCATCTCCCACCTCGTTTTGAATGCTGGGATTTCGAGCCGAAGCCGTCCTTGGGAAGACGGATGGGACGATATTCGGCGCTGCTTGGACGTGAACCTGATGGCGGCTTTAAACGCGGCCGAGTGGGTGAAGCCGCGGATGGTCGCGCGTAAAAGGGGAACAATCGTCGGGGTTTCGAGTATTGCCGCGGTTCGCGGGCTGCCGGATTCCGGTGCGTATTCGACGAGCAAAGCCGCGCTTTCGACTTATTTGGAAAGTCTTCGGGTTGATTTGGATCTCTTCGGCATACGGGTCGTCACGGTCGCGCCCGGCTATATCCGCACGGCGCTTACGAGTAAGAACCGGGGGAAAATGCCATTTTTGATGGACGTCAACCAGGCCGCAAAAGTCTTTGCCCGTGGCATCTTAAAGGGGCGGCGCACAGTCGTCGCGCCATGGCCTTATGCAATCGTGCAGGCATTTCTTCGCGCGATGCCTGATTTTGTCTACGACGGTTTGATCCGTTATTCGGTGGGTAAGGTCCGTGGCGACCGACCCGAAGACCGGCGTGCGTCAAAGGTTTAGTTTTAAGCGCCAATTTTCCATCTTTAGACGGCGGCCCGCGACCGATCTAAACTGAATGGATGGCGAGTGGTGTTTTCTTCGTTCCCGATCCTGAGCTCCTCGTGATGGATCATGCGATTCCTTACAATCTCTACATCAACTCGTCCGTCATAGAAGGCCGCGAGCACTTCGTTAAGATTTTTCCGGTCGGGGATACGCTGACGAAGACCGAATACGCTCAGATGAAAACGAAGTACCAGCAGGTATACATCTCGGAGCTTGAACGAGGCGCTTATCTTCGCGCCATCTGTCAATACTTCGGAAAGAGCGAAGGCGAGAAGGTTCAAATTCTCAAGACCTCGGCCCTCCAGCACTTGGATTCGATTTTCAATGTGAAGACCGAGGAAGTTTCCGTCGAGATCGTTAACCAGACGTTGGACGGTTGCCGACAAACGGTCGAGGGGTTCGTCGAGCTTTTGAAGAATTACGAACTCAATCAGCTTCACGAATTGATCGGAAATTTAAGTTTCCATGATTTTTACACCTACGATCATTCGATCAACGTATCGATGTATTGCATCTTGATCTATCAGCTGCTTGATCCGGAAGCCTCGCCCAACCAGATCATCAATGCCGGAATGGGCGGTTTCCTGCACGACATCGGGAAAATCAAGATTCCGAACAAGATTCTGAATAAGGTCGGGCGTCTCACCGACGAAGAATTCCTGGAGATCCAGCGCCATCCGACTTTCGGCAAAGAATTCTTAAGCCAGCGCGGAGTCCAGGCCCCTCCCGGTGCGAACGTCGATTTGATTCGGGACGTGGTTTTTCAACACCATGAAAACTTCGACGGCACCGGCTATCCGAATCGTCTGCAAGGGGAAGAGATCCAAATGCTCGCGCGGGTCACTGCAGTAGCGGATTTTTTCGATGCGATCACTACGAAGCGATCGTACGCGGAAGCGCTTTCGGTGGAAGAGGCGTTGAATTTGATGAAGCGTTCACGAGCAAAAAAAATCGATCCGGTGATTTTCGACCGCTTCATGTCGCATATGAAAGAGAAGTACCACGAGAAAGAGACGGGCCTCCATCTCTCTGACGACTTCGACCCTTGTCAGCCGCATGTGAAAATCAAGCGAACCGTTTAAGGGACCGGATCCGGCTCGTAGGGCGGAGGGGCTGGGGTCGGTAGCGGAAGGGTGGTCGGAGCCGGCACGGGAAGTCCACTTTCTCCGGTGGGAGTTTCAGCTGGAATCTCATCGATTTCCCACGGCCGACGAGGCTTTTGGATTTCCGGCGTGATCGAGTCCTGGAATTGTTTCTCGTCCTGCATCGGATCGGGCAGCGGTTCTGCGGGCGGGAGGAGCGACGGTCCAGGACTAGGCAGCGGCGTGGGTAACTCGCTAGGAGGCGGTTCCGGGAGTGGTTCAGGCGTAATTTCCGGGGAAACGCCAGGCGCCGGCGTGGGCGTCGTCTGCTCGGAAGGAGTCGAACCTTCGTAGTCGTCGTATGCTGGCTCCGGTGCGCGCTCGCGTGGAGCGGGATCACCGCCAAGAGCGATTTGGAGCCCGATGCGCGCGTACAGCCCCGAACCATTGAAACGCAAGTCTTCGGAATGGACTCCATTGCCGACGCCGATCCGCGTGCCGGATGGAAAATCTGAGTAGAGCGAGCCCTTTGTTCCCGTTGAAGCAAAATACGAGCTTCGAAACCTCGAATAGCCCCCGTCGATGACGAGCGCCGCGGGCCCGATGGGTATCTCGACTCCAGTCGATGCAGCGAGTTCAACGCTCCACGCGCGGTAGGAAACTTTACCGCTGTTATCGGGTCCAGCGGAACTTTCGAAAGTCTGGGAGCCCGCCAGGGCGCCGACTCCAAGTTGAGTACCGACAAACCACCGGAGTCCCTCGCTTCCCAA
>CAZAKW010000027.1:2508-15628 GCA_964485835.1 uncultured Bacteriovoracaceae bacterium | reverse complement strand
CGGATCTGAATAATTTCCCATTCGCCCTTAGAGGTAAAATAGTCGCGGAGCCAGGATTCGGAATAGAGGACGACATGATGGGGAACGACAGTGTTGTAAAAATCAAACATGCGACAAAGCGGGGAGCCGAAATTCGGAGTTGAAAATAGAAAATAACCCCCCGGTTTAAGCGCCGTATGGATATTGTCGACCACCGTTTCCAGTCTTTCAAACGGTATATGCTCAAGAACCTCCCAAGCCGTAATCAGGTCGTACGTGGAATGCCCGATCGCTTCTTCTGTGAAATTCAGTTTTCGTACGGATATATCCGCCTTCTTAGGCGTCCTGGTGGGAGAGAAATCGGAGTGGGTCACCCTCCACGCAGGATAAGTGAGTTTTAAGTATTCGCTAAAGTGGCCAAGCCCTCCCCCTAAATCAAGGGTCGCGGCATCTTTCGGGAGATTTGATTCAATCACGGAAAAGTCACAACGACTCTTGCCTCGGATGAAGTTGAGAGGACCCGTCTCGCTCGCATGAAAGTCTTGGGCATCGTATTCGTCGTATAACAGCGAAATTGACTCTGGACAAAGAGCGGGGGAGAGAACGACCAATGCGCATTGAGCGCATTGAAAGTAGTAGTCCCTTGAAGACGAGAGATAGCCGATGAGGGGTTGAGAAACCAAGCCGCGAACTGGATTCAGTAGTCCTTCGCAGTGGGGACATTTAGAGTGAGTGACTTTAGATCCGGATTCAAGGAATGAAATAAGCCGGTCGTGGAGTTCGTCGCTTTCGAGACGTGCGCAGAGATCATCGATGCTAAGAAGAGGTAGGTCGGGAATTAACTTGCAGAGTCCCGTAAACATCTTTAGCCGCTTGAACTTATAGAGATTGAACTGATTATTGTATTTGAGCTGGGTATTCCAGTTTTTACGTACCGAGTTTTCCGTGGATTCCCACCCGTTAGACAATGAAGAAAGCCGATCTTTGTCGTAAATGAAATCGGGCTGAGTCCCGGGAATCGCGCCTTCAGAACGGCAGAAATAGCTCGCGCTCTGACGTAACATTTCAATCATACTCGCGACCAATTCGAGATCCAGTATCGGATTCATGGAATTATGGAGGATATGATACTTGGATCCGCCCGATTCTTCACGAAGCGCGCGACTCGCTTCTTCTTCCGAATCGTAAAATTGGACATTCACAAATCCATATCCGAGAAGACGCGCACGAATGAATTCGAAAACGGGTTTCTTCGAGTCTTTGAATTCTAAGCGAGGATGCGCGTATACGAAAAACGTTACTTTGGTTGGATCGAAGTTTCCGAATCTGTTCAACACATCTCTTGGGCTGTTCATTCCCATCGTGTCATGCCCCCGACTTTATTCGCGCAGGAACGCCCACCGCCGTCGCGTCACTTCCGATATCAAAAATAACGGCGGCGCCTGCGCCAATGACGGTCCGATCGCCAATTTTTTTATATGGGATTACCGAAGCCCCCGTGCCAATCAAGCAACCTTCGCCAATCTCTACCCCGCCGGAAAGGACCGAACCAGGCGCTAGGTGGGAGTGGCGTCCAATCTTACAGTCGTGTTCGACGACTGCACGCGTATTCACCAATACATTATCGGAAATTTTGGCGCCTGGCTGGATAACTGCGCCAGCGAATACTTGGCAGCCCTCTCCTAGAGTAGAGTCCTTCGCGATTACAGCAGAGGGATGAATCACATGTGTAAAAGCGTAACCATTTTTCTTCCACTTTTCGAATATCGATTGGCGATGCGCGGGAAGTCGATTACCTCCGATCCCGTTTGCAAGCCAGACGTCGTTCGACGAAAATGTCTCGATGACTTCGTCACCGCCCAGGACGCGCACGCCACGAATATTCGTGCCCCAAAGTTTCGAATCCATGTCGACGATGCCTTGAATTTCCCTCCCACTACAGAGGAGACCGTCCAAAACGACTCGACCGTGGCCGCCGGCACCAATGATAATGACCGGTTTGAGCGCAGTCATAATTCGATGGCCTCGTCTTTTCGATAGGTTTTCGAGGCCTTCTTGCCAACGATCTCCCAGTAAGCGAGGGCAGAAATTCCAGATCCGGGACGTTTGCAAATGAGGTTTTCTTCAGTGAAAACTTCTCCATGCGCGATATCCTTGGCCGCTACGACGCTACGTCGAACGATCTCGCGATTCAATAATTCGGAAGCTGCGGGAGTTTTTAGATGAGAGCCCAGTGCTTTTTCAACCGTTCGAATGCCTTGGACCATCTGCTTGAGTTCTTCTGGAGCAAGGGACGCTCGGTGGTCTGGACCCGGTAAGTCGCGATCAAGGGTGAAGTGTTTTTCGATCACGGTGGCCCCGAGCGCGACTGCAGCGAGGGGCACGGCTATTCCGCTCGAATGATCAGAATAGCCAACCTTCAGTCCGAACGTATTTCGAAGTGTTTCAAGCGCGCGGAGGTTAATGTCGCAATCCGGGGCCGGGTATTCGGTTGTGCAGTGAAGAAGCGTGACCCGTTCTTGCAATTGGGTCCTTGCGGACGTCGAGGAGTAGGCGCGGGCGAAATCTTGTCTGTTTGGGTTCTGGTTATCGGGTTCGATCATGCCGACGGCGATTACTCCCAAAGCGGTTTCGATATCTTGGAGGTTAGAAGCCCCGCTTGAAAGGATGAGGGGACTTCTGGATTTCGCGGCGGCCAACAATAGCGGCGCGAATGTGATATCGCCGGATGATATCTTCAGAAAACGCATCGGGATTTCCTGGATGAGGAAATCGAGGCTATTCAAATCAAACGGCGTCGACGCAAAGGAAATCTTCCTTTCCTCCGCGTATTTTGCCAACTCGACGAAATCCGGGAGAAGCAATGCGAGTTTGCCAAGCATCTCCATCTGGCTTTCAGCGTTTCCGGCGCCCTGCTTTTGATAAAGCGCTTTCGGGGCCTCGAAGGTGACAAGGGCTTCGGGTGTGAAGGTTTGGAATTTTACGACGTCTGCACCCGATTCGTTCGCAACATCGATCAATTTTTTTGCGAGGTCGATACTGCCGTTATGATTTACGCCAGCTTCTGCGATGATGAGCACCGAGGATGATTGCGGCATTTCTAAATACTTCCTTTAAAAGGCACGTCAAAAAAAACTTTCTTCTCCCGGCCTTGGAATGGAGTGGCTTTTAGAATTTTCAGGATTCGATCCGCGGTTTTCCCATCGCCGTAAAGTCGGTCCGACGTTTTATTCCGTTTCCGTTGTTTTCGATTCAACGCGGATAGGATCGCCTTGTAGATTGAATGTTCCGATGGCGCTGTATGGATCACGCTTGGGGCGGATAAGCGTCCTTTCTGTCGGTCTCCAATATTCACGGTCGGCGTCCCTAAGAAAGGAGCTTCGATGATCCCACTCGATGAATTTCCAATGACCACATCCACGTGTCGAAGCGAGTTGGGGTATAAGAGAGGGCCAAGCGAGGAAAAGAGTACCGCTCGGCGTGAATTTTTTCGACAGTAGGCTTCGATCGCTTTGTTTATATACCTTCCACCAGGATCGATATTGGCTTTCGTGAAGATCACCCCTGCGTTGGGGAATCGATCGATCGCGGCTAATAAAGAACGAACCTCGCTCTTAGGTTCAGCCTGTCCTAAGGTCGCGGGATGGAGCGTGACCATGAAGTAGCGCGACATTTTAGGCAGATCCATTTTCGATAGCCACTCCTCTCTTGAAAATTTTGGCGTGGCCCGAAGGAGATCAAGTCCTAGCGCCCCTACGCTGTGCACGCTGTGTGGCGGCTCGCCCATTTGAATGATCCTCCTCCGGTGGGTCGCATTGGAAGCGAAATGCAAGAAGGCGATTTTGGTTAAACAGTGCCGGATCGAATCGTCAAAAGCCCCTTCAGTGATTTCTCCGCCATGGATATGGGCTACCGGAATTCGATGGATAAGGGCGGCTTGTGCGGCCACCATGATTTCGAATCGATCCCCTAGGAGCAGTAAAAGATCCGTTTTCGTGCGACCGAAATATTCCCCAAATGCATCCAAACCGCGCGCCATCGCTTTAACCGTCGCGGTCGCGCCATCATCTTTCGGAAAACATTCAATCGATTCAAATCGCCGAAATCCATCTGATTCAATCTGCTTGAAGGTGTTGCCCTGGTCTTTAGAAAGGTGCGAACCCGTTACGACGAGATGGAGTTTGAAAAGCTTCTCCGAGCCAATTCTCCGCAGGAGAGGCGAGAGCAAGCCGTAGTCGGCGCGTCCACCGGAAACGACGCAGATATTTCTTAAACTCGTCGATTTCCATGCCATAGTTTAAAGATCGATTCTGAGAATGCCCCAGGGCTGCAGGATGTAGCCGTTCAGCTGATGTTGTCCGAGCATCGTGGTGGGATTGTACGCCCCTTTATTAGCTTCCATCGACGCGACGATACCTTGAGCGTCGAACTGGACGTCCTTGGTGAAAGTCCACTTCTTAGCTCGCGGGATTCCGCGAAGGATTTGGCTCACGTAGTTTTCGCTATAAATGTTGAAATAATTGAATCCGAGCGGTTCTCCATTTGCATCGAGCTCGACCTCGTTAGGGTGGATGTCTTTGATAATGAAAGTTCGGTCGCCGAATAAAAACCGGACGAACACATGCTTTTTCGCCACTCGAACGAGTTCTGAAAGAGGTTTTTGGATTGATGGGATGTGGAGCAATACGTTGTTGCACGTGACGATGTCGTGGGCCGCTTCGGCGAGTCCGATATCGAAAATATCACCGATTTCGAACCGAGCGTTCGGGTCGGTGTGAAATGCTTTTTTCGCAAGTTCGACATAGGGTGGCGTCGCGTCCAGACCGAAAAACTGGAAGTCTTTTCCAAGTTCGCGCCGATAACTTCGCAAATAATGTCCAGCTCCGCACCCGACATCCAATATGGTGTCCCCGGGCTGGTAAACACCCTTTAGCTTCGCGGCCACGCTCTTGCTGCTTTCCATCTCAGGCAATTCGCCGATAGCGCGTTTGAATAGGAGCTCGCCGTAAGCCGGGCTATTTTTCCAATTTTTCCATTTTTCGACTTCTGACATAGGAACCTCGATTAACTAGAAATGAACGTTTCAAGAATTTTTAGGCCGTTTAGGCCGCTTTTTTCAGGATGAAATTGGCAGCCACTGACGGAGTCTTTTTGGATTGCCGCGGTTAGTTTATGCCCTCCGTGGGAACACGCGGCGAGCTGAACTTGGGCATCGTCTGGGATGATTGAAAATGAGTGCACAAAGTAGAATGTGTCCGAAGGATTAGTCTGTTTGAGTATGGAGTTTTCCCACGACTCTCGCTCCCCTGAGATTTCAAGTCGGCTCCATCCGATGTTAGGAACCCTGATCGATCGATGGTTTAAATCTTCTTCAGGAATTTTTTTTACCGTGCCGGAAAGGATGGAAAGACCTTCGTGTTGGCCGAACTCGTCGCTTGAGTCAAAGAGAAGTTGGGCACCGAGGCAAATACCCATGAGCGGACGACCGGTTTTCGCGAATTCTTTGAGCGCGACAACAAGGTCGCGAGATCGGAGAGCTTCCATCCCGTCTTTAAAGGCGCCCACGCCTGGGAGCACGATACGATCGGCTCGTAGAATATCTTCTGGGTGGGAGGCGAGAGTGACCTTGGCTCCTGAATGTTCAAGCGCCCTGGATACGCTGAATAGATTCCCGATTCCATAGTCGATCAAGGCAACGGCGTTCAACTGACCTCCCTAACCGAAATTCCAGCCTTCTGCGCGGCGACTCGAATCTCAGGAAAAGAAGATTTTTCATAGTGGAGGATGCTTGCCATCGCTACGCCGCTTACGTCTGCGGCCGAACAGAGATCCACCAAATGTTGGGTATTTCCCATGCCCCCACAGGCAACGATAGGGACCCTGACTGCTTGGGAAACTGATTTTACGAGTTCAAGATCGAAACCTTTTTGGGTTCCTTCACGGTCTACCGACGTCAACAAGATTTCACCCGCGCCAAGTGCAACGCCTTTTTTCGCCCACTCAATCACGTCGATTCCGCTGCGTTCACGTCCGTTTTCGGTTAAAACTTCCCACCCGCCTCCGTCGGCGCGCTTCGCTTCGATCGAAAGCACCATGCATTGAGAGCCGTAGCGATTTGAAACCTCTGCGATCAGTTCCGGACGCTCAACCGCCGCGGTATTAATGGCGACTTTGTCCGCTCCTGCTTGGAGTAACCGCGAAACATCTTCTAAATTGCGAATTCCCCCTCCAACGGTCATGGGAATAAAGACGCTGTGTGCGGTTCGTTTGAGTAAGTCAGTTAAGTTATTTCGCCCATAAAGGCTTGCGACGATGTCAATGTAGATAATTTCGTCCGCGCCGGCGTCGTAGTAGGCTTTCGCGAACTGCTCAGGTTTGCCGATGACTCGCAATCCCTCGAGTTGAATACCTTTTACAAGGTTTTCAGTCTTAATATCGAGGCGAGCAATCAATCGAACGTTGGGCATAATCAAAACCTAATGCCAAACCGCGCTTCGCAGTTTCCATTCGGCACCTT
Organism: uncultured Bacteriovoracaceae bacterium; assembly: GCA_964485835.1. Taxonomy (GTDB): domain Bacteria; phylum Bdellovibrionota; class UBA1018; order UBA1018; family UBA1018; genus JACMQW01. The sequence goes on along the minus strand of CAZAKW010000027.1, from coordinate 9,132 downwards.
CTTTTTTCCAGAGGTGCTCCGAACGCCACCCGTCGGCGATCTGCCAAAAGGTTTCTTCGTTCAAACCGACGAATTCCAGAAATTCCTTAAAATATTTCTTAGGAAATTCCCCGTCGAACTTGCGCACTAGCGCAACTCCTTCATCGCGGGTGATTTTTCCATCACGAATTTCGTGCGCAGAATCCGAGGTGGCTCGACCGATTCCGAATTTTAGGAACCCCAGATAGTAATGAAAGCCATCTAGCTTATCGTCGATGCTCGCGTATTTGGAATACGTGCCTTCGTTTCTCTCCGGATTCGGTTCGAACCCGGTATTTTGCACGCAGTAGTAAAAGTTTTCTTGAGGATCCCAGAAGCGATAGTAGCCCATAAAATGCATCTCGATCTTATTCGCTTGGATCTCTGCGAGTGGCGGCGCCAGATAATGCTCGAGCTCCTTGGGTGAAATCCCATGCTTCACCCAAAAATCAACGGGCATTCCCGAAAAGTAGTGCTTATCGTGATCAGCGAGTTCACGAGTTGGCCTGAAGGCGTTTTTCATGTCGCCGCCGTATTCGACCTCTCCGTTTTCACCGTACATGATAAGCGGCACTTTATATTGGACGGCCATCCGGAGCGGAAAGTGAGTCACCCCGTAAATGAAGGGCTGAAAAGGATCGCCGAGCTCCATAAAGGAGAGACGACTTAAAGTGCGGTAAGTCTTACCATTGGGCGTCGCAAGAATATGGTCAAAACCGCTGTTAATGAAGTTTTCCAAGTTGAGGCGACCTACATCCGTGCGCATTTGAGGAGAGAAAGTGACGGCCAGTGGGTTCATCCCATATTTGTACTTAAGTATGTGGGCCGTACTACTGCCGTCCTTGCCGCCGCTACAGGGGACGATGACGTCAAATCCGCCGTCGGAACGGCGATGTTTGTCGAGCAATCGTACTAACTCCTGCTCGCGCTCTTTCCAGTCTATTTTCGTTCGTTTGAACTCTGCGTATCGGCAAGCGCTGCAGACACCTTCGTGGTCGAAGGTAATGCGTGGCCGCTGATTTGAAATCGTGCATTTTTTACAAAAATCGACCACTGGCGGGAGATTGTACTGGGTGATCAGGTCTCGCTTCTGCATAGTAACGCTGCGCCTTCGATGGTCGTTTCCGGAAAATTTACACCGTGCTTTCGGACACCAATCAAATATTCGATAATATTCGCAAATTCTACAGGAAACCGGCTGTAAATCGCAGGTAGAAAGAAGCGCGACTCTTCGCGTTATCTTGGAGTGAGAAATCGAATTTAGTGTGTCGCGGTTTCCTCATAGAGCGACTTAACCTGGATCGCGACTTCTTCTATTTCCTTCTCCGTCAGATGGGAACTGCTGGGGAGAGAAAGGAGCCGTGGATACAGTCTTTCAGCGTTATCAAGCCGATAGCCTTGGTAGTCTAGAAAGGGACGCTGTTGGTGATTGAGCTTCCAAACCGGGCGAGTCTGTATGCCCCTTAATTGGAGGACTTCGACAAATTTGCGAAGGTTGACGCGGCGGTCTCCCTTGAATTCTAGGGTCGTCAACCAGCAATTGGAGTAGGTGCCGGGGGGCTCGCCGATAATATGGGCCCAAGAAGAATCGCTGAAAAGTTCGCGGTAGAGCTTATGAAACAGGCGTTTTCTTTTCACGAAGCCGTCGATCTGCTCGAGTTGAGCAATTCCAAGGGCGGCTTGAATGCTGGTCAGGCGATAATTATACCCGACCTCGCCATGTTCAAAAAAGATCTCGTCGTCTTTCGCCTGGGTCGAGAGGTAACGCGCTTTTTTTAGCGTATCAAGATTCTGGCCGACGAGCATGCCGCCTCCGCCCGTGGTAATGATTTTATTCCCATTGAAGGAGAAACAACCGAAATGGCCCACCGTTCCCGTTCGTACGAGGTCATTTCCATTTGACCCGACGCTCGAACCCAAGGATTCGGTAGCGTCTTCGATCATCCGGATTCCATGTTGATCTGAGATTTCGCGCAAGGAACGTAGGTCGCAGGGATGACCGAAAATATGTACCGGGATGATCGCGGATACCCGTCGACCCGATTTTCGATTGATGGGCTTCCCGTCCGTCCCAGGAATGCATTCTTTTTCGAGGAACTCGGCCACTTTTTGGGTGTCGAGATTCAAATAGTCGTCGCAATCCATGAAGACCGGGTGGGCACCGATGTAGCGGATCGTATTTACCGGGGCAATAAAGGTGAGGGTCGGAACGAGTACTTCATCGCCGGGTTTTACGTCTGAAAGCAAGAGCGCGAGGTGAAGCGCCGCGGTTCCACTGGTGAGCGAAACTGCATCGGAAACACCAAGGTAGGAAGCGAATTCTTTCTCGAAACGATTAACCCAGGGTCCTGCACTCGATACCCAGCCCGAATCGAGGCATTCATTCAAATATTTTTTTTCATTTCCTTGTAGGCAAGGGATTGAAAGCGGGATCATCATGATTTGTTTCTAAATATTATAGAGACTGGGTTTATAGCGGCCAAGATTGGCCTTCAGCCACTCGATTGATTTATGCAATCCCTCGTCGAGCGTGTGGCTTGGTGTCCAGTCCGTGGTTTTAGTCAACAGAGTGGCGTCGCAGAGGAGTCGCATTACCTCGCTCTTTTCCGGGCGAACTCGAACCGTCTCTTGGGATAAAATCGGGACAACCCCGATAATTTTCCCAATTTTCTCAATGAGGTCGCCCATCGAGATTTCACGACCATTGCCGATATTGACGGCACGGCCCAAGAAAGAGTCTTCGCCCATGACAGCCTCCATCCCTCGTACCGTATCCTCGACAAACGTTAAGTCGCGAGTGGGACTCAAGTTTCCTATTTTAAGCGCCTCGTGCGGATTTTGGAGAAGTTGGGTAATGACCGTCGGGATGATCGCCCGTGCGGATTGGCGCGGGCCGTAGGTGTTAAAAGGGCGTGCCACAACGACAGGAGTTCCGAACGAATTTGAATAGCTAAGCGAAATGTTATCGGCAGCGATTTTCGAGGCCGAATAGGGCGACTGGGGCTGGGAAGGATGTTCTTCAGTGATGGGCGCGAACTTTGCGGTCCCGTAGACTTCGCTCGTCGAGGTGACCATTACTCTTTCTAAATTTCTTTTTCGGGCACATTCGAGAACGTTGTATGTTCCTTCGACGTTGGTGCGGATGTAGGCGAGAGGAGATTGATAGCTGTATGGAATCGCGATTAAAGCGCCCAGATGGTAAACGCGATCAACCCCCTCGGTCGCGGCATAAACGCTATCGAAATCACGGATATCCCCACCAAAAAACTCAATATCAGCCTTTAACGGGGACGTTTCGAGCCATCCCCAATGGCTACTCGAATTATATCGGACGAAGGCTTTTACCGAATAGCCTTTACGTACGAGATGTTCAGTTAAGTGGGATCCAATGAAACCGCCGGCGCCGGTCACTAATACTTTCTTTTTCATGATCTACTCCCTATAGGCGGCTAGCGCTCGGTCACACGACTTAAATGGTTGGAAATTTTTCCCGCTTCGACATCGATACAGTCGAATCGGTTCAGTTCGAAGAGGTTCGGATTCGCAACTGCACTGGACGGATCAAGCATCGCGGCTTCGAAGCCGAGGGTGGGAAGGAGGCGAAGGGTGATTTCGTTTCGACTTCCGAATGGATATGACATGAAACGCGGATGATGGCCAAACTTCTCCTTGAAGACCGCGACGCCGCGCACGAGATCTTGATGTTGATCGGAGGGATATAGGTTCCCGAGCCATCGATGCGCATGTCCATGTCCGCCGATATCATGCCCGCGCTTTTTTAGTTCCCGAACTTGGTTTTCGGTGAGGTACATGCGTTTGAATTCCGCTTGTTCGTCGAAATGTTTCGCGAATAGGCGGTCAAGGAATGGCGTCGAGATTTCCAATTCCATGTGATCAAGAAGGTGCTTGAGAATGGAGGCTAAGGGAGAGTTGTATTGGTCCATGACTTTTCCCTCCATAATTCGATAGTGGGCGGGCATGACCGAATTGTATTCCTGGAGAAACGGATCGAGGCCGATTTTCGCCAAAAGGAGGCTTCTTTTTTGGGCGGGAATAATCGTTTGATCGGTGAAAATGCAGGTTGGAACAAAAAATACTCCACGAACATCATACTCTTCCAAGATGGGCGCAGCATGGAGGTAGGCATCCAGGAGACCGTCGTCGAACGTTAGAATGCAAGTCTTTTCAGGATCATGATCACCCTCTCCGGCCAGAAAGTCCGTCAGAGTTGCGACCTTATAGCGAGCGACTAGATCCTTTACTTGGTTTCGAAATCGCTGGGTGGAAAACGAGTTCTTGGCGGAATCATCTCGCACGTAATGGTACATCACGATAAGCGGATTCAGTTTGTTCATCGGTGTAATTCCACTTCGACGGGGGATTTTAGGTAGCGGGCCACCATGCCGTTTGAGAGATTCTGATGGAGAGTCTCGAGCACGGAGTCGCTAAAATGTTTTTTTAAGTAGAGTTTTCCAAGCGTCAGGTCTTGTGGTTTTCCGGGTGGTAGCGTGCCAGACTTCTCGAATTGCAAGAGTGCGGATGCCATGAGCTCCGTTCCGAGGACCACACATTTGCAACCAGTCGTGTGTACATTATCTTCAGGTTCGAATTGAGGGCGCCCTTGTAGGAGAATGTTCCCGCTATCTATGCCAGCGTCAAGGTAATGGACCGTCATTCCGACATACTGGAGTTCGTCGTTTACAAAGGGAAATAGGTTTGTCCCCGCGCCGCGATAGTAAGGCGAAAGACCGGCGTGGAGATTCAAAATCCGCGAGGGAAAGAGTGAGATCAGAGGCATCTTCAGTATCGAGGTGCTATACACAACCACTAAATCAGCGCTGAGAGATGCGATCTTTTGCACATTCTCAGGAGAGTTTATCGTTCCTGGCGGGAGTGAAGCGATGGTTGTTCGTTCAATGAAGGCTTTGCGTTCTAAGATCCTACCTTCAAAATATACTTTTTCAGTTTCCTCAAATGCCTCGAAATGACGGCGCATGAGCGGAGTCACTTCTTCCTTCGTGTAATTTTTTCCCGTGTCGGTTTCAAAGTTCTCGATGAGAATCTGGGTATCAGGAAAGCGGAGCGCTAGTTCGGAAGCGAAATAGAGATGTCGAAGCTTGCTGCCGGTCATAATGAGAATGCGCATGACTCCAACGATTTACAGCGCAAGACCATCCTCTGTCGACAAGATTGACCGGAGGAGCGTGAGGAATCGCGTCTTAAATTTCCCATCCGCAATGAGCCCCATAGGCGCAGGCGTAACGTTTTGCGTTATCGGCCGATTTAGGTAGGTTTTCAGCCGATCTTCAAATTCATTGAATTCGCGGACCGTCGGATAATCACGGATGTGTCGATAGGTACTATCGTCTAGGTCCCAAAAATCGATGTTAACTGAAGGGATAGAGAGCGACATTGCCCACCGGAGCGTGGACGTATAGGCGGCACCGACAAAAAAATCAGCGTACCCGAGAATGTCTTTTAAAGGGTGTTTGATGAAAGGGTATCCGAATTCTTCCAATATCCACTGGTATTCGTCCTGATTCATTTTCGGATGCAAAGAGACTACCACGCTGAATCTTTTCAGCTCAATTGAAGAAAGGATAAGTCGCATACTCTCGAAGTGGGCAGCTCGGTCGAGCATTTTATGTTCGTACAACGGGGGTAGGGATAAAATAAGGGTCGGCTTTTCCGACGAGAGTCCGTGTTCCGTTAAAAAAATCGCCTTTGCGCCCCTTCGTTCTGAATAAGTTTCAAAAACCGAATCGAGAGAGATACTGCCGATGACCGCGAGTTTTTCGGGATGGATGCCGGCATCCAGGCATACTGTTTTTTCGTCATTTCCGGAAAGCACGATGCGATCCGCAAACCGTGTTCCGTGGTGCCAGAGGTTGGGAGGCAACAGGCCAGACAAGGCTAGGGCAAAAATTTCTTCGGCCGGCCATATGAGTAATTTTCCAAACTTAGATTCAAAGATCTGGCCCGGAAAGAACACTGAGATCAGTCGATTCAAAATGGGAGCAACCCAGTTCTGGAGAGGAAGATCTTTCAACTGAGGCGAATTTAAGCCTGCGAACAACTCCCATTTCTTTTGTTTATATCGCATTACTACCCCGCCGTCCGGGTTGCAAAGTGCATGTGCAGGCAATAAGAGCGTGGGAATTTTTAGTTTTTTGCATTCAGCTAGAACGGGGAGAAATTCGGTCGCCCGTTCTTGGGCCGTGATGATGCAGCCTGGGCTAAGCTCTTTCAAAAGTTTTCGAGCCCGGAGTTGGAGTATCCTTAACTCCCGTACACGCAAGGCAATCCTCTTTAGACTTCGCGCGCTTTCTATAGCTAGGTGAAATAACTTAAAGCGACTTGTGCGAATCGGCAGATCTTTTGGCTCACTGCTAGCCGCCGCAAGAACCGATTTATTAGTCAGCGCATCATCTTCAGGTTTTACTAAGAATTTATGATTAATGCCGGCGGCGTTTAAATCGAAAACAAATCGCTGATTACCCGGTGAAATGATCAAAAAACAAAGATCGGTGAAACCGTGCTTTATCAGGAACTGCGCCAGTTCCAGCTGCTGCTTCAGTCCCATGTTGCGGGCGACGAAGTAGGAAC
>CAZAKW010000027.1:0-2498 GCA_964485835.1 uncultured Bacteriovoracaceae bacterium | reverse complement strand
GTATTTTTTCCGTTTTGTTAGGGGGTAGATGGCTATAAAGCATACAAATCAAGTAGGACAAAATTCATCGGTTAGAAAGGTGTTCTCTTGTAAATTTGGACGTTTAGCTAGAAAAGGAACGCTGTTCCGAACCGCCTTAGAAGAGTAAATTGATCAAATAAACCCATCCAACTAGACGTAAAGAGACTATCGCCCTCCTCGCAGTACGCCATCGAAATCTTGATCCGGGCCTTAGCTCGCTGCGCACGGGCGCCAATTAAAATAGCGATGAACTAGAACTCGAGACCGCTTTCGAGAGATATGAAATATATGGAACCAATCTCAAGACCAGTGCCTCTCAGGAATCTGAATGAATTTGAACCTGCGCTAGGACCACATCCAACGAAATTTGGACTCCCAAGCGAAGTAAAATTTTGCAAAACGTGCGTTGTTTCGAACCAGCGTCCTAACTCCGATGTTGAATATCAGCATAGCAGTGGCACTAAAAAGGCGACGATCCTTTTTGATGAAAATGGAGTATGTGACGCCTGCCGTGCGGTTACCGTAAAAATTAAAACCACGAATTGGGAAGATCGTGAGCGGCAGCTTCGGGAACTTTGCGATCGTTACCGTAGCAAGGACGGTTCATACGACTGTTTGCTCCCGGGTTCCGGAGGGAAAGACAGTTTTTACGCTGCCCATATCATGAGGACGAAGTATGGGATGCACCCGCTCACGGTCACGTGGGCACCCCACATCTATACGGACTGGGGTTGGAAGAATTTTCAGGCGTGGATTCATGCCGGCTTCGATAATTATTTGCACACGCCGAACGGCCGAGTGCACCGGCTTATGACTCGACTCGCGGTCGAAAACCTCTTTCATCCGTTCCAACCATTTATCATCGGACAAAAATCCATCGCCCCTAAGCTTTCAGCTCTATTCAATATTCCGCTCGTATTTTACGGCGAGAACGAAGCAGAATACGGAAACCCCATTCAAGACACTTCCAAGGCCCAACGCGACTGGAAGTATTTCACTTCCGAGGATCCCTCGCGAATTTTTCTAGGCGGCACATCCGTCGCCGATCTAAAATCTCAGTTCGGGCTGGAGCACCACGATCTTTCGCCGTATTTGCCACCCGATCCAGAAGCTCTCCGCAAAAGTAAAACCGAAGTTCACTACCTTGGTTACTATTTGAAGTGGCACCCGCAGGGCTGTTATTATTATTCGGTTGAACATGGCGGTTTTGAAGCCTCTCCCGAACGGACTCCCGGTACCTACAGCAAGTATAATAGCATCGACGACAAGGTAGACGATTTTCACTATTACACGACGTATGTAAAGTTTGGAATTGGCCGTGCGACTTACGATGCCGCCCAGGAAATCCGATCCGGAGAAATTACACGAGACGAGGGCGTCAGGTTAGTTAGAAAATTTGACGGGGAGTTCCCCGAAAGATTTGCAGAGGAAATTTTTAGATATCTCAGTATTCCTGAAAAAGAATTCCCGGTTGCTTCGAAAATGTTTGAACAGCCCATTATGGACCGAGATTACTTCGAGACTCTCACCGATCGTTTTCGTTCTCCCCACCTCTGGATGCGTGAAAACGGAGTGTGGAAACTCCGGAAGACGGTTTTTTCGTCGGAAGGGAATTAGGCTCGTTTATGAGTGGCGATTGGAAATCACTACTGGTCGGACCGCATGCTACGGTACGCGAAGCATTGTCGATTATCGATGCTGCCGGAAAGCAACTGGTCATCGTAGTGGATGACAGCCAACGTGTCGTTGGAACGGTAACGGATGGGGATATTCGCCGGGGTTTGCTTCGAGGAACCACTCTGGACAGTCGAGTCGACCAAATAATGAATACGGCTCCAAAACTCGCCATGACTCATAAGACTTCTGCAGAGGTGAATGCGTTGATGAAGCGGAATGGGCTTCGTCAGATACCTCTAGTCGATGAAAACGCGCGGATCGTCGATCTTCGAGTGGCCCCGGATTTAGAAGCTCCCCGCCGACGCGATAATGAGATTATTTTGATGGCAGGAGGAATGGGTAAACGTCTCTATCCATTAACCAAAGATCTGCCGAAGCCACTGATCCGGATCGGTGGGAAACCGATTTTGGAAATCATTTTAGACGATTTTATCGCCCATGGATTTTTTAAATTCACGATCTCGGTGAACTATCGCGCTGAAATGGTCCGAAGTTATTTCGGAGACGGTTCGAAGTGGGGGGTCGAAATCGCCTATGTCGAGGAAGAAGGCTACCTTGGCACAGCCGGTTCCTTGGCCCTTTTGAAATCACCCCCGAAACTTCCCTTCATCGTCATGAATGGAGATCTCCTCACAAAAGTGAATTTCGAGCATCTTTTGAATTTTCATCATCAACAGAAGACCGTCGCTACCATGTGCGTAAGAAAGTACGATATCCAAGTACCTTTCGGCGTCGTGAGTTTGAACGAGATGGACCACCGTATTCTAAAGATAGAAGAAAAGCCTAGGCACCACTTCCTT
>CAZAKW010000026.1:1681-16071 GCA_964485835.1 uncultured Bacteriovoracaceae bacterium | reverse complement strand
GAAACCTGCACCCGGCTTGGCTTTGCCACCCCGGCGGCGCCCGCTTGGGTGATTGGCCATTCCATGGGGGTCCGAACCGCTTGTGGATATGCGAAATTAGATCCGCAATCGATTGCGGGCCTCGTGCTCGTGGACCTCGGATTCTCCGGCGTCGCGGGAGGCGGAATTGGCGAAGCGCTTGCGACTTTCCTCGCCGACCTGCCGGAAACGTTCCCCAGTCGTGCGGAGGCTCGGACCTTTCTCGCCAAGCGGTGTCCCGACGCCTCCATCGCGCAGTACCTCCTGGCCGTGTCGAGAACCGATCCCGATACGGGAGCGCTCTCTTTCCCGTTTGATCACCATGCGCTTTTAAAAACGATCGAAGACTCGCGAGGAAGCGAAACGGGTCCTTGGATGGAGGAGTACGCTCGAACTACGGGTCGACCTGTCTACGTTCTCCGCGGCGCGGAAAGCGGTGTCTATCGAAAAGCGGAGTTCGAAGCCGACCGGTCGAAATACGCACGCCTTGCAAACGTACAGTTCCTTGAAGTCCCGGGCGCGGGGCACGGCCTCCCCTTTGAGAAACGGCTCGAATTCGTCGACCTTCTCAAAAAATGGACGTTCGCTAAACCCGCTTCTTAAACGGACTCGACGGCGTCGCCCACGACGGCGGGGTTGGATTTTACGGTCGCTTTTTCTTGGAGCGCTTTCATCACCTCGCCCATGAGCTCCCGCTCCTTGCGGGCGCGCACCTGAAGCTGGGTCGCCTTCTTCTCCGCTTCGAATCGAGCGAGGTCCGCCTTCTTAGCCGAAACGAGGTACACGACCGAAATTCGGGTCGGGCTTTCGTAGATTTTCGCCTTCCCCTCGGAAAGACCTTTTTCGCCGAAAAGATCCGCCGTCAATTCGGGGTGATCAACCGCTCCGGGAACCATTCCCGCACCCATTGAAGTTTCGCCCGATTCGCGGACCGAAACGTTGAATGGTTTTAAAACGGCGTTGACCGCGTCGTCCGATTTTTTGTTGGCACCCAGCATGCCCGCGACTTTTTCCGCCGCCGCCTTTGGCGTGAGACCTCCCGCCGAAGGCGCGTCTTTCGGGATCGATACGAGTTTATAAGTCCGGGTGTTCTTCGTCGAAAGGTACTCGTCTTTTAACTCGGCTTCCGAGATGCGAACCTGGGAGGCGAAACTCTTCGACCATTCTTCGACCGCTAATTGCTCACGGATCATTTTTTCAAACATCGCCGTCGAATAGTTATTGGCGGCGAGGGTCGCCCGATACTGGGCGGGATCGAATTTACCGTCCTTTTGGAAATAAGGAAGTTTCGAGATTTCGTGGCGAACCGCCTCGTCGCTTGGGACCCGACCACTATCGATCGCGGCCTGGGCCATTAACTTTTGTTGGACGAGCTCTTGGAAAACACTCTCGCGAACTCGGAACATCTTCATCTGTTCCTCAGAAACAGTCCCGCCAGTCAGGCTCTTTAAAAACTCAAGTTTGCGCTCGAGGGCCCGATTATAATCCGCGATCGTGATCGGATCGCCATTGATCGTCCCCGCGACCGCTCCCTCATGGAGGCCATTCGTCGCACTCGGGCGAAAGACGCCTTCGAAGGCAAAAACGAGGGCAATGAATCCGATGACGATCATTACGATCCAACCACCAATTTTTCCGCGCATTTGGCTCATCATAGGCGTTGACACTTCCTTTCGGTTCCCGGGAATATAGGCTAACGAACGCAGCCGACTTTTATGATTAAATACCTGAAAGAATACCGCTTTTACATCACTCTCTTTCTCTTTCTTTTAATCCCGGTGATTGCGCTCGATACTTCGTCGCGCTCCCCGCGGGATTACCGGTTCTACGACCGCGTCATTTTAGGCGTCACGACTCCGATCCAAACGGCGATTTCCTGGACGCTGGAAGAAATCGTCGACGTTTATCAGGGCTATATTTATCTTTGGAACGTTAAGAACCAAAATGCTCGGCTGTTTGAGGAGAATCGCAAACTCCTTGGCCAAATCGCGAGTCTGAAAGAAGCCCAAGGCGAAAACACTCGGCTTCGCAACCTGCTCGATTTCCAGGAGAAGATGAAACTCGAGACGGTCGTGGCTCGAGTGATCGCCAAAGATGTGTCGACCGAGTTTCGCGCCGTGCGACTCAACCGCGGCGAAAACGCCGGCATCAAAAAAGGAATGGCCGTCGTCACTTACGAGGGCGTCGTGGGCCGGGTTCTGCGCACGACCGACACGACCGCGGACGTCGTGACGATTCTCGATCTTCTTTCGGCCGTGGACACCGTGATCGAGCGCTCCCGCTCCCGGGGGGTGGTCGAAGGGTTGACTGACGAGCTTTGCCAGCTGAAATTCACCTTACGGACCGACGACATTCAAGTCGATGACCTTCTTCTTTCCTCTGGCTTGGGGGGCGTCTATCCCCGGGGAATCGCCGTAGGCACGGTTTCGCGCGTGAAGAAAAAACAGTTCGGAATCACCCAGGATGTCGAAGTTAAACCGAGCGTCGACTTTACAAAACTTGAGGAAGTGATGGTCGTTCGCGACCAACGGGTCGAGGTCCTGGAGCGCGAAAAAGCCGCCGCAGCCGCTCGGGCATCCGCAGCCGCTAAGGCGGCGGCGGATGCCGCCGCGAAAGCTCAAACCGAAGCAAAACCAGCCGTGCCCGCCGGAGGGCCGCAGTGAGAAGCCTTTTCTTGCGCTTTTTTAATCCTCCGCTTTTCGTTCTGATCGTCGTGGTCGCGGTGGCCGTCCAAAGCACACTCTTCAACTCCTATCCGATCTGGTATTTCCAGCCCGATCTCGTGTTGATCGCCGTAATTTGGTGCGCACTCCGTCGCACCTTCACCGAAGGCGGCATTCTCGTCCTGATCTTTAGCTGGATTGTGGAGACCCACTCGGGAGCCCCCGCGGGGTTCTTTATGTGCGTCTACATCGCGATCTTCCTGGGGATCCGCGCCTTTTCTCGATATTTCGTGATTTCCCAATTCTCCGCGCTCTTGGTCGTGACGATCGGCGCCGCGCTCGCTTGGAAAGTGCTCGTCATGGCCGCCCTGGGATTCCTCGGCCTTGCCGGTGCGCAGCTTTTCCATTTCCTGATCACCGTTCTTCCGTTCGCCGGAATGGAGGGATTGATGGGGTATTGGGGCTTCAAAGCGCTTGACCACTTCGACCGTGCGACGACCAAGTCCGAAAGCTCCCGCCAATTGATCGAAGACGAGCTTCTGGTTGAGGAGGGCATCTAATGTCGTTTCTCGGCCAAGAAGAGCAAATCCGGGAACTCCAAGACCGATTCAAAATCCTCTATATCGGCGTCGCCATCGGTTTGACGCTTCTGTTTTCACGCCTCGTTTATCTCCAAATTTTCAACGGCGACAAAATGCGGCAATACTCGGAGGAAAACCGCATCAAGCGGGTCAAGATCGCGGCCCCCCGAGGCATGGTCTTCGATCGCACCGGAACCCTACTCCTCGATAATCGGCCGGCATTCGATCTCGAAATCATCCCGCAATACCTGAGAGAGTCGAAGCGGTCGAACGAGACCTTGGAACTTTTAGCGGGGTTGATCGGTACCAAGCCTGCGGATATCCAGGCGCGGCTCGAGAAGATGAAGGGGCAGCCTTCTTTCATCGCCGTAAAAATCAAAGAAGACCTCTCTCGCGAGGAAGTCGCGCTGATCGAGGCTTGGAAAATCGACATGCCGGGCGTCCAGGTCCAGCAAGAGATCAAACGAACGAACCTCTACGGGGAAGTCGCCGCGCATCTTCTAGGATACATCGGCGAAGTAAGCCCAACCGAGATTCCGATCCTGAACAAAGGCGGCGGCGATTATAAGCTGGGCGACAACGTCGGCAAATTCGGCATCGAGCAAAAACTCGAGAACGTGTTGCGCGGAGAAGACGGTGAAAAACTCGTCGAGGTCGATGCGCTCGGCCGCATCAAGCTGAATCGGGGGAAAAAGAGCGGACGGGTGTTGGCCACTGAGCTTGAACGTCCTGCCACGCCCGGAAAAAATCTTGTCCTCACGATCGACCAGGACTTGCAGATGGCGGCCGTCAAAGCATTCGGCGACAACGCGGGCGCGGTCGTGGCGATCGACACCCGCACCGGCGAGATCCTCTCGATGATTTCCCGTCCGGCATTCGACCCGACCGTCTTCTCGCGCGGAATTCCCGCCAAAATCTGGAACCAGTTGATTAATAACGAACGCCGCCCTTTGCGCGATAAAACCATCCAGGACCACTACCCTCCGGGATCGGTCTTTAAGATCATCACCGCGATTGCTGGCCTCGAGGAAGGCGCAATCGACGATCGAACCGTTTTTCACTGCGCCGGAAAACTCCAGGTCGGCTCCCGTGCGTTTCACTGCTGGAAAAAAGGCGGGCACGGAAACGTCAACGTACGCGAAGCCATCACGAAATCGTGCGATGTTTTTTTCTACAAAACCGCGCAGCGGCTTAAATCGGTGGACGATATCGCGAAGTGGGCTTTTTTCCTGGGCTTAGGACGTCGAACCGGAATTCCTCTTCCTCGTGAAGTTCCTGGCCTGATTCCCACGGAAGAGTGGAAACAGAAACGGCTCAATCAACAATGGAACCCAGGAGAGACCCTCTCGGTCGCCATCGGACAAGGATACGTGCTGACGACCATCCTCCAATTGGCGAATACCTACGCCTCGATCGCCAATGGCGGCACTCAGTATCGGCCCTATTTCGTCAAACGGATCGAGGCGAACGACGGGCGGATCATCTCCGAATCCAAACCGGAGATTCTCGATCAGCACCGATTGAAAAACCCCACTGCGAAAGCGATTCGGGACGGGCTTTACGAAGTGGTGAACGGCGTCAACGGAACGGCATACAGCCAACGCCTTCCGGGGATGGATTTCGTCGGAAAAACGGGAACGGCTCAAGTGATCAATCTGACGAAAGACCGCGTCTACGCGAAATGCGAAAACATGAAATATCGCGAACGCCACCATGGTTTGTTCGCGGGCTACGCACCGGCGGACGACCCTCGCATCGCGGTGGCCGTGATCGCCGAACATGCCTGTCACGGGGCTACCGCCGCGGCCCCGGTCGCGAAGGCCGTGATCGATGCTTATTTGCGCAAGCTCGATCCGGTTAAGTTCGGCGAAGAAGCCATCGCCGCTCGCGTCGCCGAAGATCTCGAGAAACGCCGCAAGGCTTGGGCTGCGAAAGTGAAGAGAGAACGGGCGGCGCAAGACGCCCAACAAGAACAAGACGTCCTCCAAAGCGACAGCCGTATGTTGCCGGGCGCGGGAGCTCCTGCCGAATGAGTTACACCTACTCCGAATCCCAAAGCTCGCACGATCCCCAGCACCGCTACGGTTTTTACGACGAAGAGCTGAAGAAGTTCAATTGGAACATGTTGATCCTTCAGTTCATCTTATTCGGCATCGGGATCTGGAATTTGATTTCCGCCACCGCGGTCGACGACAAGGCCCAGGGCTTGTTTCGAAACCAACTGATCTGGTTCGGCGTCGGCATGGCGGCCACCGCGGTCATCCTGATGATCCACTACTCGTTTCTTTCGCGCGTCGCGTACATCGTTTACTTCGCGAATATCCTTTTGCTGGTGGCGGTACTGATCATCGGAAAACAGATCTTGGGCGCTCGACGGTGGCTTGGCTTCGGCGGATTTACGATCCAGCCGTCCGAGTTCATGAAGATCTCGATGGTGCTCTGCCTTGCGAAATACTTCGAAACGGATCGTACGGTCGGCGGTTACGGATTGAAAGAACTCGCCCTCCCGAGCCTCCTCGTCGCGGTGCCTTCGTTCCTGATCATGCTCCAGCCCGATCTAGGCACCGCGATGATCATCCTGCTCACCTATGGATCGATGATGCTTTTCATCAAGATCAAGCCCAAGACGATCATCACACTTCTGCTTTCGCTCGCGGTGATCCTACCGGTCGCCTATAAATTCGGCTTGAAGCCTTACCAGCGCCAGCGGATCCTCACCTTCATCGATCCGATGAGCGATCCGAAGGGCACCGGCTACAATTCGATCCAATCGATGATCGCCGTCGGCTCCGGGCAGCTATTCGGAAAGGGCTACAAAAAGGGAACGCAGTCCCAGCTCAACTTTCTCCCCGAGCACCATACCGACTTTATTTTCTCAGTTTTTAGCGAAGAACACGGCTTTGTCGGATGCGTAATCTTGCTCCTCCTCTACCTGATCTTTTTGATGAACGGACTTCAAGTCGCCTTCCAGTCCCATGACAAATTCGCCCTGCTACTGGTCGTCGGCCTCTTATCGATCTTTTTTTGGCACATCTTCGTGAATATGGGGATGGTGATGGGTATTTTACCGATCGTGGGAGTGCCCTTACCGTTCTTGAGTTACGGCGGATCCGCCTTGATTACCTCCACCGTCAGCGTCGCGGTGATCACGAACGTCGCCAACAAGAAATTCATGTTTTAATCCGTGGATTTACCCCCTAGACTTAGGGAAAGAAGACCTTTCCCGATTCGTTATCCTTCCTAGGAGATCGCATGAACTCGAAGAACCGTTTCGCACGCCTCGCCCTTTTAGCCGGTACGACTTTCACGATGGCTTTTACGATGCCTGGCTGTCCCGATACCGAAGCGTTGAATGCGCAGATCGCCAGCCTTGAGAAGAAAGCGACCGATACCGCCAGGCAAAACAAAGAGATCGCCGACCAGCTTCGGATTCTCAACGACGAACACAATGCGATGAAATCCCTGGTGTCGCAGATCAGCACCACCGTGCTTGAGCAAAAAGATACGGTCGAGCGACTCGACGCTTCGATCCGGGAACTGAGCACGCGTCGCGCGGCCCCCGCCGCGAAAAAAGCGTCCGTGAAAAAACGCCGCTAAACTGGTATTCGCAGCCTATGCGAAGCATTCCGGCCACCGGCATCAATCTCTTCCAGCTGATTTACATTCTTCTGCGTGAGTACGAGGAAAAAAGCGGAAAACCCGCTTTGAACCTCTCGCTTGGGAATCCTGATCTGATTCCCCCACCGGAGGTGCTGGAGCGGAAGGCTCGACTTTCGAACCAGCCCGATTATGACCTCCACACGTACGCAGAGGATAAAAACCTCCACCGTTTCGTCGAAGGCATGGTGGAAGTCTTTTCGGGAGTCCGACTCGAAGAGCACCCCCATTTACGGGGCACCGCAATTGCCGGGATTAAAACCGCAACGGCCATTCTCCCACTTGCATGCGGTCTACATTTGAAAGGACGCGACAAGTTTCGCGTGATGACCAACCTTCCGGCCTACGACGTGATGGGCACTTGGACGGGTGGCTACTATGGTTCCTCGCGAATCGTTTGGCCGCTGCTTTCGAAAGACGGGATGAAGATGCGGGTCGATCGCATTCCCAAGGACGAGCGACCCGATCTGGTTTTCGTGATCCGTCCGGGTAATCCGGCGTCCGCCGGAGCAACCGCTGAGGAATGGCGTGAACTGATCTCTTATTGCGTCACCCACCGTGCGCGTCTTGTGAACGACGGCGCGTATGCGACTCTCACCGATGGAAAATCCCATGTGTCGCTGGCTTCGGTGGCGAAAGACTACCCCGAGCTGGAATGGGCCGAACTGTATTCCGTTTCGAAATCGTTTTCTGATCCCGGCCAGCGACTCGGGGCGATCGTCGGATCGAAAGATTTCATCGAGGATTTCGTTCTGATCAAGGGCAATACCGACAGTGGGCCCGTTCCCGTCGGCATGGCCGCTTACGGAGACCTTTTCGCGGACCGAGAACTTTCACGCCGCCTTCTCGAAGACACTTACGCGATCTACCGCAAGCGACTCGACACCCTCGTTCCGAAGCTGAAAGGAATCGGCCTTCGCCCCGCGTGTGAAACCACCAGCGGCTTTTTCACCCTCTGGCTCGTTCCCGACGAAGCGTTCGGAATCGATCTTTCGACCGAGGCCGAGCGCCTCGGGATGGCGAAAGCGGAACTTTTCAATCGGCTTACGATCGAGCGAACGGGAATCGTGGGAGTGCACTTCACCGGACCCAAGCCCGCGACGGGAAGTGCGGAATCGTTCATCCGCTATGCCGTCTGCACCGACGTCACCGATCCGGCATTCACGAAACGTTTCGAGACGGCGATCGCCGCGATCCAACCGAAATACCGCGATTGAAGTTGTGGCGCACCCGATGGCGTACAAAAACGCCTCCCGGAGAAGCTCCGAAAGGCGTTTGGACGAAATCTACGAAACGATTTATTCGGCGTTATTCGGCGAAGTCAATCGTCGCCGAAGCGGTGTTTTCGGACGTGGTCACGTTCGCTTTAACGCCCGTCTTTTTCGCCTTGATCCGGTCGCCGAAGAAATCGGATTCTTTCATCTGATAAGACGAGGCCGTCTCGGTCGGCGTCAGCGTGAAATCAACATCGCTTGAACCGATCCGCGTCTGCGCACCGGAAAGATGGAACACTTCTTCTTCTCCGGCTTGAAGCGTGGCGGCTTTGCGGAAGACCAATTTTACGCTGCGATTCGCGTAGTGGGTCGCCGTTCCGTAACGAACGCATTCCGATACGGTGTAATTGCATTGGCGCATCCGGGTGACGGGAAAACTATCGTAATGGGGTACCCACTGTACACAACGCGTGCCATAGCGGGTTCGCCCCCAAGCGACGCATTGATTGTACCACCGGTTCTGCCAATACGTGTCGTAGCCGCAGGAAGGATGGCGCCCGAAACGGGCGACATCGTCGGTTTCTTCGCAGACACGCGCACCCATCGGCACGAGCATTTCGACCTTCACGACTTTCGGTGTTTCCGCGGTACGCACGAGGTAAGCATTCGCAGCACGAATCGTTACATGTTTCTGGTCCATGTAAACATCGCCGGCGTTTTCCACCGAGATGTTGCTAGAGGCGGCGAGCGCCGCGAAAGGAAGGAAAGCAGCCGACAGAACGGTCCAACGCGTGAAATTCATATCATTTCTCCAGGGTTAGTCGATTGGGGACCGACACCGATTTGCGTAAAACGACCATCGACCACGAAGACGGGGCTTGTCAATAACCCAGAAAACTGGCGGGCGCGGTATTCGTGGAGAACGACGCCAATTCCAGGCTTTGTGCGGGCAGAGCTCCGAGGGCGCGTCCCTGATAACTTCCGCGCGCTCGCATCAATTCCAGGATTCGGTTGTAAGGCTCCCAGTGGGTCTTCGCCCAATCAGGCGCGACCAATTCCTTCAAGTGGCTCGCTTTAGCCTGGAGTCGCTCGACATAGATCGCCGGATCCAGGTGCTCCAAAAACTCGATCACGCGTTCGGCATATTCGTCGATCGAGAGAATCTTAAATGGAGCCTCCGCGTACATTTCGGCGAGTTTCGTGTACTGGAGCACCATCAGCTGGTGGAGTTTTACGCCACGTACGCCGAGCTGATTGATCTCAAGCGCGGCGTCCCGCGGCGCGGTGGGCGAGTCGGTCGGCGCGCCGAAAATAAAGTGCGCGCAGGTTTGTACGTGGGGAGCACGCACGCGAAGTTTTTTAAGCGCCTCGCGCGAGCAGTCGCCGTCGTGGCCCCGGATAAACCATTCGAGCGTCGGGACCTCGAAGCTTTGAATTCCAAGCTCAAGCGAAACGTAGTGGTCCCGCGCCAGTTCCTCAAGCAGGTCGATCACCGGATCCGGAATGCAATCCGGACGCGTCCCGATCGCAAGTCCGGCGATCTCGGGGTGCGACAATGCCTCGCGGTAGATATCGCGAAGGTAGTTCACGTCCGAATACGTGTTCGTATAGCTTTGGAAATAAGCGATGTGTTTGTCGGCTTTGAAACGCGCGCGGGTCCCGGGTAAGCGGC
The DNA here is from genome assembly GCA_964485835.1 of uncultured Bacteriovoracaceae bacterium. Lineage (GTDB taxonomy): Bacteria > Bdellovibrionota > UBA1018 > UBA1018 > UBA1018 > JACMQW01. The sequence continues at coordinate 6,266 of CAZAKW010000026.1, read as the reverse complement.
GGTCAATCTGCTCGGTGATCTCGCCTCCCCGCCCCTGCTTTCCGAAAAAGCTGGAACTTCCGCGCACGTCGCAAAAGGTACATCCACCTTTGGTGATCGTTCCGTCGCGTGTGGGACATGTAAGGCCCGATGCGACGACGACCTTGTAGGTCTTGCCGCCAAAGGTTTCGCGCAAATAGCGCGAGTAATGGTAATAGAGCGAGTGGTCCTCGGTCGCGGAAACGAGCGGACGCTCCGGCATTCGTTCCGCGGCGGACCCAGGCCCCTGGCTCAAGCGCGATTCTCCGACGAAGGTAGCGGCACGGGAATCGCGGTCTGCACGGCTTCGGGCATTTTTTCCCAGTCCTTGTGGCGATCGGTCCCGCGGGCGGTACCAAAGATCGAGCGCAACTGTCCGCATGCCGCTAAGATATCACGTCCGCGCGAGATGCGAACGGTCGCCGTTAAGTTACGGTCGACGAGATAGCGCTGGAATTCTTTGACCCGCTCGTCGGTCGGACGCTTGAACTCCGCGCCCGAATGCTCGTTGAACGGGATCAAATTGATTTTGGAGGGAATTCCGCGGGTGAGTTTGACGATGCGGGCGGCGTCTTCCAGCGAGTCGTTGAAATCCTTGAGCAGCACGTATTCAAACGTAATCCGGCGGTGCGGCCCGAGCGGGTAATTTCGGCACGCGTCTAGAAGCTTCGCGAGATTCCACTTTTTGTTGACGGGCATGATCGCGGAACGCTGTTCGTCGGTTGTCGCGTTCAAGGAAATCGCAAGCGAGACGTCAACCCGGCGACCGAGCTCTTCGATCGCGGGCACAAGCCCCGAGGTCGAAACCGTCACCTTTCGCTTGGAAAACCCAAGCCCGTCTTGATCGAGCATGATTTGGCAGGCTTTAGCGACGTTATCGAGATTGTGGAGCGGCTCGCCCATGCCCATAAAAACGATGTTGGTGATCGGAGCAAGCCGACGGAGTTCGTGGACTTGGGTGACGATTTCGTGGGTTTGAAGCGAACGATCCAGCCCCTGTACGCCGGTTAAGCAAAACTTGCAGGCCATCGCGCAACCGACCTGCGAGGATATACAGGCCGTCAGTCTTCGCCAGCTTCCGGAGTCAACTTTCGCGTTCGTTTTAGCGCCGGCGAACCGCGCGCCTTTTTGCATGAGGCGCGACTCGTCTTGATCTTCGTCTTCGTCGCGCTCGGCATCCGCGGAAAGCGGTACGTCCTGGCCGGTAAGGCGGGCGATCGCATCGCTTCCCGCTTTTTCTTGGAGCGCGGCCGGGATGATCACGGATTCGATGGTCTTTTTATCGACCAGATCCCAGAGAAATTTATGGGTGCCGTCTTGCGCTTGCTGGCTTACGCGCTGATCGAGACGATAGACGACGACATTTTCTTTTAACCAAGTACGGAGATCTTTCGAAAGGTCCGTCATCTCGTCCCACTCGTTCACGAATCGCTGGTAGACCCAGTGGAATATCTGCTGGGCCCGATACGCGGCCTGCTTCTTGGCTTTTTTCTCGAATTCCTCGGGCGCCAGATCGCGACCCTTCACGCGAGAAAGCGGAAGGAGAAGGTCGGCGAGCTCGGCTTTGGTGAGGGACTGAAGGTAGGTCATGAGGGTTGAAAGGACGTAACACGGTGCACCTGGGGACTCAAGGATTCGTCTCCGGTCACGACCTCCCTTAAATAGTTGAATCTATTCAAAAGATTAGTCATTGTGCGGTGCATTATTAATGTGATATAAATGGCCCGCTCACCCTGAACCTCTGGAGAAGCCTCTCGATGGTAAATTATGCGCTGTGCCTCTCCCTGGTTGTCTTGGCCCCGTTTGCCAACCCGGCATTGGCTTCGCCCCCCTCGGTTGGCGAACCGACTCGAATTTGGAACCAGGAAAGATTGAAAATCTGTTGGGCGCTTCCCACCCACAAGTTTTCGGAGACCTTCTCGTCTTGGACATCTTTCAACACCCGAATTCGGCCCGTTTCCGAGACCCGACGATCGCTAGTTAAAAATTTACTTCTCACGCATTACCCACCTTCGCTCACCGGAATCACGCTCGAAGGATTTGAAGATTGCCCACCCTCAGTCGACGACTACGACGTGGTTTTCGTAAACGATATTCTAATCTCCCGCGGCTCGGTCGGTGGAGTCGCTTCCTTGGGAAATCCAAGCGTCAGTCGCGAGTATTGGGACCCTACATCGGAAAAAAGGGTTACCAAAGTTTATGAAAAAGCCGCACTCGGAATCAACGATGACGGCATGACCGCGTACGTCCGCAGGGAAACGCTCGGATTTTTAGAACAGATCGCAAATCTCGTTGATCATCCCACCACCCGCCACGAGATCGAAACCGGCTCTCACGCCCGAGCATTCATGAATGCTTCAGTGGCAAGTGCCTTTCAGGCTAATGTCCTCCATGAAATGGGCCACCTTTTCGGTTTAAGACATGAAGAAACACGTAAGGACATGATCGACATTCGAAATCACTACCCTTTCTGTCAGAACATTGCGGGGGACGCAGGCGAGCGTGAATTTGCGACCCCAGACGGAGAAACATCCACTTTTGGAACGAGTTACGACGTCTTTTCAATCATGAGCTACTGCAGTCGCGATATGGCTTTGCAATTTCACCAGGCTCGTTTCTTGTGCAACTATCAAACTACCCTCAAAAGAAACTCCTCCGCCCTTTCTGATCGCACGACGGAAACCTTAAATGCCTTTTTGAATTCATGCTATTTTGTGCGGGCAAATTCGTTGCCGGTGGGCCTTACCGACACCGACCGCGTCGGAATTCGTGCGCTCTACAATCGGCAACACCCGAATGAGGCCTTCGCGGCAGCCGAACTCAATTTTACCCAGTCGGAGGAAAAAATGCTGTGGGTCGATACCTTTAAAAAGCTCCACGCTTTCAGCCGCGAGCTAGTCGTTGAAGCTGCTCTTCGAGCGAGAATGATCTCCGAGTGAACCGATTAAGGGATGAAGTCTGTAGACTTGTAGCGGGTTAAGCCGTTACTCCGCAGCTGTTCGTACGCCCAATGAGCGCCCTTGAGATGTTGTTCGTGAGTCAAATCAAGGTGCGCCAACTGGAGGCGGACCCCGATTTTCGCGCGTTCATATTCCGCTTGGCTCCAACCGGACGGTTTTAAAACGGGGATTGTCGGAAACCCGCGTTTATAAAGAATTTGCTCGTTTTTAGACATGTAGGCTTGCTCCATCGTGATTCGCTTGTAGGCCTTGCCGGCTACTTCCGCGATAATGACGGGGAGATTCATTCCTAGGAAGTGGTCGTTGCCCATGCTAAGAAGCTCGTTCACCATGAGTGCGCCGCCGATAAAATGGTAATTCCCAGTTCGAAACACGGCCTCCAAATTGATCTTTTCTACGGAGTCCCCCGCGTATCTTTCATTAAAGGCATTGGCTGCGGTCTCAAGCGTTTTGAATCGTTCCCTGAGTTTTGCAGAGATTTGAAGTCCGTCTACGGCTCCGTTTCGATAGAGAAGGGATGAAATATGGGGCAATAAGAGATCGATCAATTCAAGGTAGGGGTTCAACTGCCCGAGACTCTGGGCAGTGTCGTCGTGCCCATAGATGGAAATTGCGCGAAGCGCGCGCGATACGTCTCCGCCGGTCGCGTCGAGCGCCACGGTCCAAATATTGATTGTCGTCGGCGGATCGAAAATCTCAGCGAATAATCCTCTGGTCGCATCTGTTTGCGATTGGTCGAGGTTTTGAAGCCGCGAATAAAACTCAAGCGCATCCGAGTACGCAATCGAATCCGATAAAAGCTTCTTGACGAAATAGACGACGATCTGAGAATTCGCACCGCTAATATCGGATTCCGTCGCAACAACGAGTTCTCCCGTATCACGGACGACTTTCGTAACAGGCGAGTTTCGGCCAAATAGATTTCTGGTCCATCGATCGGTAAGATTAAAGATTTCGTTTTGAATCCCGGCCTCGACCTCAAGGGGGTCTTCGTCCGGAACGTTGTCAGTGTTTTTCGCGGGAGGCGAATCAATGCGTGCCTCGCTGTTAGCAATCCAAGCGAGACGATTTCGATAATCCGCTAGTCTGGATTGTTGATTTTCGCTGCCCGGTGTCCCGACGGAGCCCTCGATCTTGCGAATTTCGTCCCGATAAACCGCACGCCGAATATCAATCAGTTCACGTAACGCGCTCTTCTGATGTTCTTCCAGGGGCATCGCGACGACCCGATGCATCTGGCTCGGAATGGGATCAATCAAGCCCAGGACCTCCGGTTTCGCCGCCGCAATTTTCATGGATCGGATGATTTGATCAACAGCCGTTGAGATTGCTTTCGTTCTCGAATGCACAGTCCGCGGGTCGATTTTGATCGTCGACACGACGCTTTTAGTAAGAATCGCCGCCGGCGTAAAGCTGCGTGCAACCGCCCGAGCCAGATAGCGTACGCAGGCTACCGCTACCGGAATTTTCCGAAGGGGCAAGCGCCCATCGTTTGCATGCGTGCCGACCGGAAGCAGTGCCAAAACCAGTGCGATAGAGAATTGACGGCGCTTCAGAAGTATTTGTTTCTTCATTGATTGCCTTAGAGGCGGATCGAACCGCCTTAG
>CAZAKW010000026.1:0-1671 GCA_964485835.1 uncultured Bacteriovoracaceae bacterium | reverse complement strand
ACAGAGCAAGGGTATAGATAGGTCCCTCCTAGACTCTCGGCTTTTCAGAAAAAGACCTTGAATCGCGATGCCCAAAAAACGACTTTGGCCTCTCAATGGTCTTCAGCGATGCCCTGCTCCGCTCTACTATTGGAGTATGGAAACTTCCGAGCCACTGGGTGCCAGAAATTCAGATCAAGACATTCTCCGAAAAACGACCTGGGCCTGGGGAGCGATTTTAGCGAGTTCCGGGGTCTTCGTTTTTATCGCTTTTCGCCAGGCAGAAGGAAACGCAACTTCCCCACGCCTTTTCCCCAACTTCCAGAACCCGCTCGAACTCGCCTTAAGCACAATGGCGCTAGCGATGTTCATCGCCTCTTTTGCGGTTCCGAGAATGATGTTGCTTCGGCTCGAGCGGATGAAGAAACGGCCCGACGGCTCGAAGATGGGTATCACGACCTACCTGATCGCGAAGATCGTTTCGTTCGCGCTCGCCCAATCCTGCGTTCTTTACGGCCTCGTGCTGACGATGATCCTGCGGACTGATCGAATCGTTCTTCCTTTTTTCGCGCTCACCGTGATTTCGCTGCTCGCGAATCGACCTAGTCTCGAAGAATGGCAAGCGCTCCGAAAGCGCCACGCTTTCTAGTTCTAGGTGCAGAAATAAGTCTAAATCCCGAAAATGCCTCGGCTCCCCAAGAGCGCCGCAACCGAGAACCGGAAAGGATGGAGGGTGACGCGGTCTTGGCGGATTGCCCGAGCGATTTTCTTCCAGGTCGCGCTCCTATCGCCGCTGCTCGACCACTCTTCAAAATCCGCTCGATTTACTGCGAATCCCTGTACCGGGACGCCGTGGCGTTCGCGCAGAACCTTCACGACCTCGCCCAAATCCGCTCGGCGTTCGGCCGAAATTCCGGAGAGATCTGGCTCGTCGAATTCGGAAAGTTCGCCTTTACGGAAAATCAAAAGCACCGGAGTCGCCTCGGCACCTCCCGCATCTTCGAGGAACAGGAAGAGACCAAAGGTGCTCGGAAGAAGCTTTCCCCACCAGGTTCTTACCGCTGCGAAAAGGAAATGCTCGGGAATCGGAGGGAAACGCCCCTTCGAAGGACGGATTTCTTCGCGCATCTCGAGTACCTGCTCGTAGATTCCACCCTCCAGGGCAAGCGTCCGCGCCAATACCCGGTCCATCTCGGCGATATCGAAGGCGACCGGCTTACGATCCGCTCCGACCGTTTTCCAGGCCTCGTCCAGTGGCGCACCCGTCGAAAACAAAAGTTCGTCGCGATCGCCCACGATCCTTAGGGCCACCGACGCGTGGTGCGCGATCATCACGCTCTCGGAACTCGTCGCCCCCTTCGCTTTCGCGCGCGGGTAAAGAATCCGGTTTAACATTCCCCAGTCTTGGCCGAGTTCGGTCATTTAAACACCCCCGAAAAATCATCACCCATCCGGAAACCGGCAAGTTCGGATTGGGCCGCCTCGTCCGCCGCCTTCGAGGTGAGTCCGGATAGATTGCCTGCGATTCGTTTTTCGCGACCGACTTCGCCCAGGCCCGTAACGGAAATTGGAAGTACGCCGCACGGCGGAGCTTCAAGCTCGAAACGATTCGATTCCGCGCCGGATTCGTCGTTCGGCTCAGTCGCCAAAAGGTCGATGTTTCGTTTCATCGCCCGGGAAAGCACGGCGGAC
>CAZAKW010000025.1:0-16137 GCA_964485835.1 uncultured Bacteriovoracaceae bacterium | reverse complement strand
TTAACTAATTAATTTTATTGGACTTTAATTGACCACTCTTTGAGGGCATATCTGTTGTCTATATTGACGTGGCGCAGTATTATGCGCCTCAAATGGCGACCCTCGAAGAAATTCACTTGTCTAGCAGTCCCGCTGAAAGTCAGAGCGACTTCCGGTTATACTTGCAGGCTGAATTCGCAAAACGCTGCACGAGAAACCCGCGCTATACGTTGAGTGCCTTTGCTCGCACGCTGGGCGTCGACAAATCAACCCTCGCGAAGATCTTACGCGGTCAACGACAAATTCGCGCGAAGGCGATTCGTCGTTTAGGACTCAAGCTCGGCTTGAACCCCGAAAAGCTCACTCAGTTCGAAGAGGCATCGCCGCGAAAAAATGCGAGAGGCGAAATAAGAAACCGCCAAGACGAAGTGGACAAAAATTTCGCGCGCCTCTCTCTCGATACGTTCCAAGTGATATCGGATTGGTACCATTACGCGATTCTTGAACTCATGCGCCTACCGCACTTTACGCCGGAGTTCGCTTGGATCGCGCGGGTTTTGGGAATCTCTCCCCTCGAAGTGGAATTGGCGGTGGACCGCCTCCAGCGACTGGAAATGATAGAAATCCATTCCGACGGGACTTGGAAAGATTCCACCGGCGGCCATTCGACCACCCTGGGCAACCCGTTTACCGCGGCCGCATTCCGGAACATGCAAAACCAGTTGCTTGAGAAAGCAATAGTCGCGCTCGAAGTCGTGCCGTTTGATCGGCGAAGCCAAACCTCGATGACGATGGCGATCGACCCGAAACGCATGCCGGAGGCCAAAAAACTCATCGACGAGTTCCGCCGCAAGATGAACGAATTCCTCAGTCCGGAGTCCGAAAAAAATCTCGAAGAAGTTTACGCCCTCACGATTTCCCTGTTTCCGTTATCCGAATCGAACCCCCCTCCCCTCAAATAACCCGACTCAAACCCCAAGGAGAATGCCATGTCCTCGATGCTCACTGTCCACCTAAAGAAAAGCTTGAAACCTAAATTCGTCAGCACGTTACTACTCACGACTGCGCTTGTCGCTTCGACCGCATTCGGCGGTGGCCGCGAGGGGCACGGCGGAAAGGCTAAGTATGGAGATCAATTCTACTTCGTAGCCCAGAGACTCAAGAACCAAATCGACCCGAAATACGGGATCGGGACCATTCTTGAAACGGGCCTGAGCGTACGCCCTACCGACGAAGACCTACTGGCCGACGGAAACTCCGTCGATATGCTTTCGTACATCGAGACGACGGGCGTGAGTCTCGCGGAGCGCACCCAAAGGTATCCAGATTCCAATCTCCAAGAAAAGGAGACGCGCGTAACCGCGATGCGGATTAAATCCTGGAACGAAATGGACTGCCGCGCAAAGCATCTCCTGGTTCTGCATGAACTACTCGTGCACGCGAATTTCGAAAAGAGCCAAGACTACCATATTTCGAGCCCTCTGATCGAAGACCTGGCCAAAGACGGAAAAATTTCGTGTGACAAAATGCCTTCGGCGGCAAAAGTGTCGAACGATGGCGGCGTTGCGAAGGAACATTTCGTCGTTGATTCGATGACCGTCCAAACCATGTGCGAAAAAGACAAAAACCTACTGGGCGGACCAGACGCTGCGTTCAAGCGTTTAGTCAGTTGCGCCGGTAACCTCGTCGTCATCGAACTGGATACGGAATACTTTCGTACCCGCAGAACCACTGTTCCGGTCACCCTTCGCTTGCTTTCAAAAGGGCCGCAGTTTCTCGCCACGGACAGATCAACCGAACGCGCTAACGCCCGAGTCCATAATTTCGTCATTACGGGCCACGAAGGAAAAAAACTCAAAGACGTTTTCGGGAAGTATTCCGGTAGCATGTTCGCTCTCGAACTCGTGCTTATCGGCGGCTATAGCGAAGACGGAAAGAACGCATCGGGAATCCGTATCAATAATACCAGCCTCGTTGCAGGTGGCATTGGAATCGCAGGCGGCACTCGGGAATTTTCACTGCATCCCGAAGGTACGATTGTCGATATCGAAGTTAGAACGAACACGCCGGGAAATCCCGTTCAAACCGTGCAAGAGACGCTCGATCTCGAGTCTCTCTACGAAATGGGTCTTTAAGTCCCTTTAGTTAACTCATTTTTTCGCTGGAGATTAAATTTATGTCGATTCTAAAACACCTGGGCCTCACCACTATGGGTGTCGCTCTTTGTGCTCTGCTGCCCGGAGGCTACGCCCAAGCTGCGGTTTGCCCTCTACCCTCTCAGGAGCAAGTCTTCCGAGGCGGGAGTAATCCGAGTCCCTTGAATCAAACCCTCGTATTCGATCTAGCGGCACCGATTTATAAGACGAAGCTCGTCGATCAAACGGTCTACGACCTCGTACCCCACTGCCGCGAGATGGAGGTTTACGGCGGAAGGTCGCACTATTGGGACGCGTTTTACCGCGCAAACCGATACGAAAAGGCCGACGCCCTCGCGGATGCCATCCGGGGCGTTGGATACCTCACCGCGAAAAAATTAGTTCGGGACGGCACCTTCGATCGCAAACCCCGGACTTGGCGCGAATTCTCCGACCAAATCTACCGAGCGGATCGTCGTTATCGCACGGGTTTCTCACGGGAAGTCCTGGAGACCTACGGGGAAGAGAACCAAAGACGCCTGGGCTATTCGTCCCTGCGCTGCTGGACGACGAAAGAGCCGCGCACCGTCCAAGTCCCGGTCACAGTTTTTTCCCGATGCGCATCACGACGGATCAAAGTCCGCATTGAAAACTCGCTCCTCGCCCAAGACGAGTACGAAAGCATCACCGCGCACTTTGATGGGTACGAGGACGGCGTTCAATTGAAATCGAATTCGAACCGATACCAAAGCGATCGAACGGAATCTTCGGGAAGCGTGGATTATACCTTTACGGCCTCCCGCACTCGCATGCGTCCTATGAATCGGCTGCGTCTTGATGTTTCTCGTGCGCCTTCCGAGGCGTTAAAGGTCGTCGTCACCTTTGCCGGATGGGAAGACTCGGCGATCGAGGCGGGCTACGCACAGATCGAAGGCACCCTCACCTGCGGCCGCGCCTGGAACCGTAAAAGCTTTCCGTTCACTCGAAAACTCTCGGGCGTCGGGGCGACGACGGAACTCACCCTGGCGAGCGCGCCTGGTGAATGCATCAAACCGAATATCAAGTACGCGCTTCGAATCGTCGATAGTCCGAACTTCATGAAAACGGAAAGTATCTTGGTTTCACGCGACTACGATATTTAGGAACCTTCCGGCTCGATTAAAATTGAGCCGACCGCTTGGCGGTACCGAAAGAAGCGAAGGTGCACTTGATCCCCCTCACGCGCCCCTTCGTTTCTTTCAATAATTTAAAGTCCGGTACTTCTCCCGCCCGAGTTATCCGCTCGCGAAGTACCGGGGTATCGCGCTGGAAGACCGGATACGGCGACCTCCGGATCGATCAGGCGAAGTGACTGAAGGAGCAAACTCGCGGCTCCGGAAAATCGTCGCGAATCAGGCGCTCGACAATCTAAATCTGAAGGAAGTCGCCAAGGGAAATTTCTACAGCCTTCAAACAAGGGCGGATCATTTAAATCCCCCCGTCAGCATCTCAAGATCCCATATGATTGCGGTCTTCTCCCAAGACGCCGTTACGATCCACTTTCCATCGGGACTAAAATCCACGGAACTAACTCCACCTGCATGCCCTGCAAGGACTGCCTTCTGCTGTCCCGTATTCGCGTCCCAAATGATCGCAGTCTTATCCCTTGACGCCGTTACAATCCATTTTCCATCCGGACTAAAATGCGCGGAAAGGAGTTCCTTGGTATGCCCCGCAAGGGCTGCCTTCTGCTTCCCTGTCACAGCATCCCAGACTATTGCTATAGTATCCTCTGAAGCTGCTGTTACAATCCATTTCCCATCCGGACTAAAATCCACGGAACTAACGCTACTTGAATGCCCCGCAAGGACTGCCTTCTGCTTCCGAGTCGCCGCATCCCACACGATCGTGGTCGTATCCCCCGATGCCGTCACGATCCATTTCCCATCCGGACTAAACGCAACGGAACGGACATACTTTGAATGCCCGCCAAGAATCCCTGTCTGGTTTCCCGTCGCCGCATCCCACACGATCGTGGTCGTATCCCCCGATGCCGTCACAATCCATTTCCCATTCGGACTAAAGGTTGCGGAAATGAGCGAACTGGTAGGCTCCGCGAGAACCGCCTTCTGCTTCCAGGTCACGGCATCCCATAAGATCGCAGTCCCGTCGTTCGACGCTGTCACAATCCTTTTTCCATCCGGGCTAAACGCAGCAGAGTGAACCGAGTCCTTATGCCCCAATAAAACCGCTTTCTGCTTTCCCGACACTGCATCCCATACGACAGCAGTCCAGTCTTCCGACGCCGTTACAATCCTTTTTCCATCCGGGCTAAAATGCGCGGAGCGGATCCCACCTGCATACCCCGCAAGAACTGCCTTCTGTTCTCCTGTCGCCGCATCCCACACGATCGCAGTCTTATCGCGCGACGCCGTCACGATCCATTTTCCATCTGGGCTATACTCGGCAGAATTGATCCGCTTCGTATGCCCCTTTAATTCTCGCTTGGGCACACGAACCGTCTGCTTCCGCTCGACCGTCTCCTCGACGATTCGTTTTGCTTGCGCTGTTCTCGAACGCAGCTCTTTTAATCGGCTACGAATCCCTTCGTGGTGGGCGGCGAGATCAAGCGGTTCTAATCCTGGGAATTCGTTTCTTCGAACCGCTTCTCCGATTTGGGCCAAGAGCTTCGAAGCAGGTAGTAGCTCCTCCCCCGCCGGAGCTTTGTAAAAATCAGAATTCGAGGCAAGCAATCTCTCCAGATGAATCGCAAAAGCTTCTTCCCCTAAGGCACTCCTAAGTTCTTCAAGCGTCCTAAAGTACGCGTCGCTTAACCGTTCCGAGATCGTCCCCGCGGACGAAAGATAAATCGGGCAGAGAAATGGAGGCGAAGCGGCCTGGGCCGTGAAGAAGGGAAGCATCAAACTAGCGAGCAGTATCCGAAGATGGATCGAATGAATCAATGAATAGAGGATCTTAGAAAAGTCGCTTTTACACACGCTCCCGGCCTTTCCTAAATCACCTTCTCGTATGCCTACGGCGCCGCTTTAAGGCCAAAAGCTCTTTCATGATCGGCAGTCTCTCCAAAGGTCGTCAACAAGGACCTATTTTCTCCCGGAAACGAGCGGGTCCACTCTTTAAAGTTTAGATGTTTTTCATGAATCTGGAACTATTCTCTTCTAACTCCGCCATGGGAAGAAGCTCCCGCCTCCCCAACCAAAATGAACGGGAAGTAGAGCGTCAGATTTTTGACCGCTTTAAAGTTCTGCGGATCTTTTTAGTAATTCTAAGTCCGGTACTTCTCCAGCCCGAGCTTCTTCGCCCAGACGTCGTCCATGCGCACGCGGATGAACGTCCCTTTGTCGATATGCTTGAGTCGATCGACGCTGCCGTGTTTGTGCACGAGGGCCTCAAGCTTACTCTCCGTATACGGGATCACGACCTCGAATGTCTCGAGCTTGGATTTGAAGTGCTCGAGAATCGTTTCGCGCAGTCTAAGCACTTCGGACTGATTGAACGCCGAAAGCGAAAACGCACCCGGCGAGACGATGCGAGCGAGATTTCTTCGCGCCAGCGACTGCGCCAAAACACTCGCTGCGCTGGAGGTATCCGCACGAAGCAAATCCATTTTATTCAAAACCGTCATCCGAGGCTTCGAATCCACGTCGAGCTCTTTCATCACCTGGATCGTCACTTCGATTTCCTCGCGAGCGGTCGGACTCGATCCGTCGACGACATGGACGATTAAATCCGCTTCGTGGAGCTCTTCCAACGTCGAACGAAAAGAAGCGACCAGTTCGGGGGAAGGCGCGAGACGAAACCGACCGTATCGACGGCGACCACCGGTGGGTGCGAGTCGGGCGAAAGCATTCGCACCGAAGAATCCAAAGTCGCGAAGAGTTTATCTTCGGCCAAGACCTTCGAGTGGGTGAGCGCATTTAAAAGCGTCGATTTTCCCGCGTTCGTATAGCCGACGAGCGCGACCTTCAAGACCTCTTTGCGCGAAGCGCGGCGGATCTGGCGTTCTTTTTCGATTTCCTTCAATCGATCGCGAAGCACCGACATCCGCCGTTTCACAAGACGACGATCGACCTCGATCTGCTTTTCCCCCATCCCGCGTTGGCCGGCGCCGCCGCCGCCGGAGCCCCCGCGTTGGCGCTCGAAGTGATTCCAGAGGTGGGCCAACCGCGGAAGGATATACTCGAGACGCGCAAGTTCGACTTGGACCTTCGCTTCTTTCGTCCGCGCGTGGCTTGAGAAAATTTCGATGATCACGCCGGGCCGATCGATCACGGGCTTACCTAAAAAAGCCTCCGCGTTCCGCAACTGATTCGGCGAAAGTTCGACGTCGACCACGACGCCGTCCGCGCCCGTCGATTCGAGCAAACTCTTCACGCCCTCGAGCTTTCCTTGGGTGATATAGGTCGAGGGGCTGATTTTTCGGGTGGAGGCGATGACGCTTCCGGCCACATTCGTGCCTAACGTATCGAGTAATCGCACAAGTTCGTCCAGCGGATGGTCTTCCGTTCCGACGCACACGACGTTGAGTCGGGCTCCGGGGACGGTCGAGGAGGATTTTGGGAGAAGAGACTCGTTCGCTTCCAGCATTCTTATTCTTGGAGTACCATCTTTTGGTGCAGAATCCAGCCAACGAAAAAGCCTTCGCGTCTATTGCCGCCCAAACGATCGCCGTCAATTTAAACGGCGAACTTCTTCGGAACCCGCTCGCCCCTGCCGTATCGGTTTTCGACCGAAGTTATCTCTACGGCGATAGCCTTTACGAAGTCGTCCGAACCTATAAGGGACGCTTCCTCTATATGGAGGACCACCTGATGCGCCTAGCGAAGTCGGCTGAACTCTGTCGGATGCCGCTCTCGCAGTCCCTTTCGAAGTACCGGGACGAGTGTGAGAAAACGCTGGCCGCGTTTCGCGCCCTCCCCGGCATGGAGCCCGTCGAAGCCTATTGCCGAATCGTCGTTTCGCGGGGTACGGGAAAAATCGGTTTCGGGACCGAGAACGTATTCACCCCGACGAATTACGCGGTGATTGTGCAGCCCTTGAATCCTCCGCCCCCCGAGCAATGGGAAGAAGGATACCGATACAAGATCGTCGACCGAATTCGGAATGATAAAAGGGCCCAGGACCCGGCCGCGAAGACCGGCAACTACCAAAACTCACTTCTTGCCTACTTGGAAGGTACAGCGGAAGGTTTTGACGACGCGCTACTCTTAGATTCGCAAGGGTTCATGACGGAGGGAACGACGTTCAATCTCTTCTACGTCCGCCGCGGAATCATCGCCACCGCGCCGTTTTCGAGTGGCATCCTGGACGGTATCACGCGCAAGCATGTGATCGCGATCGCGCGTGAGTTCGGTTACGAGGTGCGTGAAGTTCTCTATCCCAAAGAACGGCTTTTTGAAGCGGACGAGGTGTTTATGACTTCAACCATCAAGGAAGTCTTCCCCGTCGTCCAGATCGACGACCGAAAGATCGCCAACGGTAGCCCCGGAAAGGTCACGCGCGAGCTCAAACGACTATTCGAACAAACGTCGCTAGCCCGCGCCGATCGAATCGCGGCGGGACGCGCGACGCCTTCGCTGGACGAAACGAGATTCGCGTAATGGTCGCGCGCGGGAAAAAGAGCGGAGCTTCCCGCTTTAAGAAAAGTCCATCCCAAGGGAAAAAAGCATTATCCGGAAAAAAATCCACACCCCTGCGGAAAAAGAAACCCGGCTCTTCAAGCCGTCGGAAGACCCCGCTAGGCCCTCCCGATCCCGAGCAACTCTTAGCCGGAATGGTCCAGGCGGCCTACGCCTGCGGCGTGATTCTTCGGAAGTATTACGAATCCCGCACCCGCCGCGGACTTCGCGTCTCCGAGAAGCTCGGCGCCGGACTTGTTACCAATGCGGACATCGAGAGCGAAAAAAAATGCGTGGCGATGCTTCGCAAACTTCGCCCCGATTTCGAATTTCTGACCGAGGAAGAAACCGAGACGCGCGCGCTTAAACCATTGCCGGGGCGCGGACGCTGGATCATCGATCCCCTTGATGGAACCACGAACTTCGTTCACGGTTTCCCGATGTTTTGCGTTTCGATCGCCGCGGAGTGGGACGGAAAGATCGTCGCCGGGGTAATCGAGCATCCAATTTTACGTGAGACCTATACCGCGACGATCGGTGGCGGCGCTTTCCTAAACGGATATCGACTTGCGGTTTCTAAAACCGATCGCCTTGAAGACTCGCTTCTTTCTACCGGGTTCACATACCGTAAAACCGAGCTTCTCGAAACGGAGATGGAGGCATTTGAAGAACTCTCTCGCGTCGCGCGTGCGATTCGAAGGCCGGGAAGCGCAGCCCTCGACCTTGCCTACACGGCTCGCGGTGTTTTCGACGGGTTTTGGGAGCGACGTCTCTCGCCGTGGGATATCGCCGCCGGCCTACTGCTTGTTCGCGAAGCCGGAGGCCAAGTGACGGACTTCCAAGGCAACGAAAACGTGATTGATTCTCAGGCAATCCTAGCGAGTAACCAGGCCCTCCATCCGGCCCTTCTCAAGGCCGTTCGGACGGAATAGCTCCCGTCTATGCTTCTCCCTTACTTCAGGCCGAGGAGGACGTCTCCAAAAACGGTCCGTACGGATTCCGGAATCAATTCTTCCGTTTGTTTTCCATTAATCTTAGGTGGCACTCGGGGAATAAATCCGAAAAACATGGCCGCCGTGGGATCTCCGCCCCCATATTTCTCGAACGAACCCGGAGCGTAGCCCAACTTCTCAAAATCGATTGCCATAAATTTATTCACGACCTCGGGTGAACCTGAATATCCTATTTTACCTCTCGCAAGCTCAAGGGTATTTGCGATGCCGTTGGGCGATAGAATCGCAAGTTCTTGCTTTAGAATCCCGATGTCGATGTCGACCGCGAGGCCTGGCGGAAGGACCGTGGTCGTTCCCATTTTTTTCAACGTGGGAATGATTGCCTTGGCATTTTGCACCTCTGCGCGCACGAAGGCCAAGGAACGCCCCTGCGCGACCAGATCGTACTCACGAATCCGCGTGATAAAGGAATTCGCATTAGATTTCGCCTTCAACCCCGCAATATAACTTCGATCGTTGATTGCGATCGCCCGGTCGAAGATGGAGGGATGCCACCCGACGTACTCCATAAGCTGCTCCAGAGAGCTTAACGGATTTCTACGATCGACGACTTGATAAAAGTGGTGATCGAAAATCACAACCTCGTATCCGGCCGCTCTTAACTCAGCTTCGATCTCGAGCCCCGGAATCTCGAAAATCGCTATTGTTTTCGTACCCTCGGGAATCCCGCTTTGTAAATCCTCCGCAGCGAGAGTCGCTCCCCAAGATTGGCGGGAGACACGGAGACGAGGGGCATCCACCGCCATTAAAATTTCGACCGCGCGGAGCGCTTCGCCATCATTCTTCGGCACAACGAAAAAAGTCTCTTCGATCCGCTCGTGTCGAAGTGCCGCCCAGTTCGCCCGAATCTGAGATAACGAAATAGCAAGATCGTCGAACTCAGCGGGTTTAACCTTTTGTTGACAAAGAAACCGGCTGACTTGATCCGGATCGAAAGGATCAAAGCGCGCCAAAGCCTCCGGAACGAATGTAAAGGCCGAACAGAAAACGATAGTCAGCGCCGTCACTCCGAACCTTTTCACCGTACCCCCCGTACAAGCGCCGATTTATTCCCCGCGATTCCAAGATTAGATAAGAAATCGAGCTAGCGCAAAGAACCTCTTTCAAAGCGCAAAGACTCCCGGATTAAAATCACCGCCGTCAAAGAAATAACGGCGCGAATACGCGTATAGACGACTCCGCTCACCGGATTTGACTGAAACTCAGGAGTTCATTAAACTTTTCTGAGCACTGGGGATCATGATGAACCCCTGCCCCCTCCTTCGGGAGACGAGGACTTGAGACCTATGGATGCTTGGGTTTATCTCTTCTCAAAATTCACCCACGAAGCGCTGCTCTTTGAAGCACTGGCCATTTGTCTTGGGATCTTCGGTTACGCCATTTTCTATCTGATCCGGAAACGGAAGTACGGCGTCGCGGGTAAAGACGTTCCGTCGAATATCGTTCGAGTCTATCTGGGCCAACTCATGGCGGACGCGGAAGAGATCCGCACCCAACTTTTCGGCCTGCTCGGAAAAGGCGAAGCGTCCGCCCGTTTTATGGCCGGGTTACAGTTCCAAACCGACGCCTCGTTCTCCCCGACCGCCGATGCGAGTGGTGCCGCTTCCTCCGGTCCGGCGACCTCCGCTTCTCCCCTCGCCCACGACCCGAAGCTTCAGGAAAATCTAAAGGAACTGGAACGCAAACTTGCGGAGCAAGCGAACGCACTGGACTCGGTTCTGAACGATAAGATGAAACTCGAAGAGGAACTGGCGACGGCACGCGCGCGCTCGGACTCCCCCGCGTCCGACAATCCGGACGAGGCCGGCGCGGGCGAACCGGATCGATCCGCTCCCCTCCAAGAACGAGTGAAACAACTCGAGGCCCAACTCGCCGAGTACGCGATTATCGAAGACGATCTCGCGAATCTGAAGCGTTTGCAGAAAGAGAATAAGACCCTCAAAGAACAGCTCGCATCCGCCGCAGAGGGCGGCATCCTGCCGAATCCGACTGCCTCACCCGCCGCGGAAACCGCCGCTTCGGGACCCACTCTCGAAACGCGCACGGCTACGACCGCGGAACCCACCGAACCGGAGGCTCCCGCCTTACCGAAGGAAACACCCAAACCGATTCCTCAAGAAATACCACTTGAAGCGACGGCTTCGGAATCTTCGGTCACCGACGACATTATCGCGACGGAAACCGTCGAGAACCTACATGCGAACGACCCGGACCATCCCGCAGATTTCGAGTCATTAGTCGACGTGGTGGAAAAAAACTTGGCAGAAACGACCAAATCCGACACCGTAGAAGCAAGCGCACCCAATCCTGAGGCCGATGCCCAGCCCCTACCGGCCGGCCCTACCGCGGAGCTGATCACGGATGAAAAAAGCGAAGAACAACTGCAAGCCGATTTTGAAAAAATGCTTAAGTCTTAGTCTGCTTGCCATTTCACTGGGAGCGATTCCTTTCACCCAGGCCGCGATTCCCGGGAAAAGCTCGACTTCAATCGAAACCTACGTCCGCGACGACCTAGCGGCGTTTCGGAAATCAAAGCGAACGGATTTCCGCGAGCTCGTTAAAAAATGGGAACGCGTCTACGGCGATGCTTCGGCAGGCGGACTGATGAAAATCGCTCGCGACAAGAAGGCGAACGATTCAGATCGCTACGTGGCGATCATGGCCCACACGCGTATCGGCGGCCCGAAGAAGTCAGACGACGTCGTTGCCCTCTTAGACGATAAAAACTGGATGGTTCGATCCGCGGCGCTGAAATCAATCGAAGTGCTCGGTCTGACCGTCGCCTCGTCTCGGGTGCTGGAGAAGCTTGAGAAAGATCCCGCGCTCGTGATTCGCGCCCAAGCGATCGAAACGCTCGTGAGACTCAAACCCGCTGGCCTTGCGGATGCGCTCGTCAAAGCCGCGATGGACGGAAAAAACTATCGCCCCGGAGATTACCGAAAAGGCCGCGCCGATTGGGTTCCCCAGAAAGCCCTCGAAGCACTGCGGGAACTTCGCCCGGCGAATTACGCCGGTAAACTTCTGCCCCTTTTGAATCAGGCGAAAGACGGCCGCGTCCGAGCACATGCGCTCCACACGATCGAAATCCTTGAATCCCGCCAGCTGAAAAAGGGCCGCCCGTTTGCCGAGCGCGCGCGCGCCTGGACCCAGGCTTTAGCCAGCCGTTAGTTTCATCCGGACGTCGGCGGCTCGGGAATGAACCCCTCGCCATCGTCCGATAATTCTTCGGGGGGCATCGGCGGCAAGGCCTCCTCGGGATCGGCCGGAAAATCCGAGTCTGGATCGGGAGGAAGGTCTTCTAAAGCCGGCCCCCCTTCGAACCCCGCGTTCGGATCTTCCATCGTCGCGCGCCGAATCTCCATTCGCGTACGATACTCCTCGAGCTTTGCGAGCCTCGTGCGCAAATTGATCAAACGCCCGATGCGATAAAGCAGCGTGTTTTCTTCGATTGAATCGCTTTCCAGAGCACGGTTATCGTCCAAAGCGTCGCGCTGGGCGAATTGTTCCCGTTGCACGGCGACCTTAATGGCGTCCTTCCCGCGGTAAACACCACTAGAAACCGAGATCTTGAAACGAAATTGCGCCTTCATATACGGAGCGCTCACTCCGTCACCGTCAGAAAAATTTTTCTCTTTGGTATTGTCCATCCAGCGTGTCTGGACAAATCCAGCTTCCCGGTTCGTCACGTCTAAGCGCATCGACTTCAACGCATCCAAAGTCGCCTGCCAGGCCACGTTGAAATCCGTACGGTAAACACGCTGGAATGACGACTGCGTATTCGCTCCGACCGATCGTTTGTAGGCCGTCATGCAGCCACTAGTCACTCCCGCGACCACGGTCGCCGACACGAGTAAAACTCCAGGAAAAAGGCGGCGCCAAACGCGAACGTGCATGATCTCAGTGTGCAGAATTCTATTGCAGTCTGTCAACTCGGCGTCGATAGTCAGATTCTAAGTTTGGAAAGGCGAACATGACTGACGCGCAACCCCTAGCTTCCACCGCCGACTCGTCCTCGATAGTGGAGGAAGTCCACCGGACGCTTCGTCTTGAAGGCGAAGCAATCTTGGCGACCGCAGAGGGCCTTGAAGACCGGGACGGCTTACCAGCCCGCTCCTGGGTACAAGCCGTTCGGCTCCTCAGTGCTTCGCTCGAAAAAGGTGGCAAAATCGTTGTGACCGGAATTGGAAAGTCGGGGAAGATTGCGGGGAAAATCGCGGCGACGTTTGCATCGACGGGCTCGCACGCCACCTACCTCCATCCGACCGAAGGACTGCACGGAGATATCGGTTTTGTAGGTCCGAAGGACGCGATCCTCGCTCTCTCCTACACCGGCAATACGGAAGAACTCCTTCGGATTCTTCCGGCCTTCAAAGCCCTGAAAACACCGATCGTGGCGATCACCGGCAACCTCCGGTCCCATCTCGCGCAGGAATCCGACGCCGTGATCGACGCTTCCGTGGCCAACGAGGCCTGCCCCCATAAGCTCGCCCCTACGACTAGCACTACGCTTGCGCTTGCGATCGGAGACGCGCTCGCAGTGGCTTTGATGCGCCTTCGGGGATTCGATGCCCTGAGCTTCGCCCGCAACCATCCGGGTGGCAGCATCGGGCGCAAACTGAATTTAACGGTCGGCGACTGCATGCAAAAAGGCGAATCGATCGGAGTCGTATCGGAAGATACGGCAATGGACCAAGTCGTGATTGTCTCTTCGCAAAAGCGCCTAGGCGCTGTGCTTGTCGTACGGGAAAAAAAGCTGCTTGGGTTAATCACCGACGGCGACATCCGCAAGTCCTTAAGCCACCGCGAACGGTTCTTCCATCTTCGCGCATCCGAAGTGATGACCCCACTACCGATCACCGGTACGCCCGAGATGCCGGCGCGCGACGCGCTTGCGTTGATGGAGAATCGATCCTCCCAAATCAGCGTCCTTCCCATCGTCGACCGCGACGGGAACTGGACCGGACTTTTGAGATTACATGACCTCCTTCAAACCTTCTGATGGCAAACCCCAATTAGTCGGACTCGCGGGCGGCGGACAAGGCACCGTCCCCGAAGACGTGTGTCCGACCTGCGGCAATCTGAAACGGCTTCGTAACGCGCGGCCTTTCCCAGTGGTCATTCAAGCGTTGTTTGGAATCTCGTTCTTAGCATTCCTCTGGTACCAGGGAACTTCAGACTCCAATACGCGGGTGCTTTGGGGGTGGTCGATTCTGCAAATTCTTTTGGGCGTATTCCTTGTGAAAGCCCGTTACGCAGCGGCTAAAAAAGTTTTTATTTGCTTACGCTGTGAGCCACCCATACGCTGAAATAGCATCCATACATCGGTAGTTTGCTTGCTGTTTGTCGACTGCCCGCACCCGTCCACCATCCGTCATCCCCACGAGGAAATTTTGTGAAGAAGACACTCTTGCCCCCCACCTCTTTCGCTACCATTACGGGTCTTGCCGCCCTGTGCGCCTTCGGATTCGCTGGCTGTTCCAATTCCCAAGCCAAGCCGCCTAAGCCGAACATCGTGACTAAAGACGCGCCGACGCCGGGCATTGTCGCCAACATCGGCGGCGTGCAAATCACCGAAGAAGAACTCATCGGCGATGCTCGTGCGGACATCTACGAGCTCAAAAAACGCGAATATGACCTGAAAATGGATCGGTTGAACAAGCTGATGGAAGAGAAACTGATCGGCGCCGAAGCGAAGAAAGCGAATCTTCCGACCGATCAATTCATTTCCGAAAAAATCGTCGGAAAAATCTCCGTTTCCGATTCGGAATTCAAAGCCTTCGTTAAAGAGAAGAAAATTCCTGAAGAGCAACTCAAAGAACACCCGGAATACAAACAACGCATTACCGGTTATCTCGAGAATCAAAAACGCCAGGAAAAGGTCCAAGCTTATCTTGCGAACCTCACGAAAAAGAACCCGGTCGAAGTTTATTTTCAAAAACCAACCATGGAACGCGTGAAAGTCGAAATCGGCGAAAGTCCGATTCTTGGCAAAAAAGGCGCGAAAGTGGAAATCGTCGCTTTCTCTGATTTCCAGTGCCCTTATTGCTCGCGCGGCGCTGAAACCATGCACCAGATCGCCAAAAAATACGGCTCGAAAGTAACAGTCGCTTTCAAGCACTACCCGCTTCCTTTCCATGAGCGCGCGGGCCCGGCTTCCGAAATGTCGATGTGCGTGAACAAGGTGTCCGGAACGGCGAAGTTCTGGAAGTTCCACGACCTCGCCTTCAAAGCCCAAGATAAACTCGATAACGAGAACCTCTACAAGTTCGCTAAAGAAGCGGGCGCGAACGAGGCGAAAGTGAAAGAGTGCTACGAAAAAGGCGAATTCAAGGAATTCGTCGCGAAGGATATGGAGTACGGCAATAAAATCGGCGTGCGCTCCACTCCGACTTTTTTCGTGAACGGCCAGATGGTGGCCGGCGCGCTTCCGATCGAGCAATTCTCGGAAATGATCGACGAAGAGCTTGAGACGAAAAAGAACTAAAGTCGTCTCGGATTAATTTTTAAATTAATTCCTCTTAAAAGGCCGGTTTCTTCCTAGCGAAGAAGCCGGCCTTTGAGTTTAATCGCCTTATGAGAATCGTGGTAACGGGAGCTTCCCGAGGTATAGGCGCTGAATTCGTCCGAAGTCTTTCCCTCCAGGGCCACGAGGTCCACGCCGTCAGTCGAAACCCGAATCGATTGGTCGGCGAAAAAGGACAAACCGAATTCCACGTCCACGAAATCGATCTGGAGAACGTGGCCGGGCCCGACCGACTCGTCCAAGCGCTCGACGGCCGACCCGTCGACCTTTTAATCAATAATGCGGGAATGTACGCCCAGGGCGACGAACTCGCGAAGCTTGAATGCAAGGACCTGCGCGAAAGCTTCGAAGTGAACACGTTATTGCCGATGCGCGTGTGCCAGGCACTTTTACCGAATCTGCGCGCCGGGGCGAAGGTCGTCCAGATCTCAAGCCTGATGGGTTCGGTGGGCGACAATTCTGGCGGCGGCGCTTATGCCTACCGGATGTCGAAAGCGGCGCTGAATATGTTCAATCGCTGCTTTGCGATCGAATACCCGGAGTACGTTTCGATCGTGCTGCATCCGGGATGGGTGAAGACGGATATGGGCGGCTCGGAAGCCCCGACGACGCCGGAAGAATCGGTAGCGGGCATGTGGAAGGTGATCCAACGCGTAGGAGCAAAAGAGAGCGGAAAATTCTTCGACTTCGAGGGCGACGAGCTGCCTTGGTAATTTGATTGGCGTTGGGAAGATATCAGAGACTTCTCGCCGATGGATGGCTAACGGAACGAAACTTCGCCGTCGTCGCTGCGGATCTGCAGAACGACGGGGGTCACGGCCGAGGCGCTGTAAAGCTTCTGCACAAACTGCCGGCAAGTCTCTTTAGAT
>CAZAKW010000024.1:1639-16709 GCA_964485835.1 uncultured Bacteriovoracaceae bacterium | reverse complement strand
CATTCTATCTAGAAGCTCAAGATCTAGAGCCGCTGTTGCAAGTTTTTAACGACCTG
Organism: uncultured Bacteriovoracaceae bacterium; assembly: GCA_964485835.1. Lineage (GTDB taxonomy): Bacteria > Bdellovibrionota > UBA1018 > UBA1018 > UBA1018 > JACMQW01. The sequence continues at coordinate 16,653 of CAZAKW010000024.1, read as the reverse complement.
CAGGCGCGGTCTGAAGCTCTATTAGTAGAGCTCAGCATCGATAGCCGCCTAGAATTTCGCCTGTGTCTAACTAACGGAGACACGTCTCAAGACTTTAGTGAGTCAGAAGGATTTAAAAGGTGGACGATTGTAGGCGCGGCAATGGCTGAAGTTTGTAAATTCGAGCAGAAGATTAAGAAATTCGGCCCGGGAATTTATATGGATGAAAAAGCCTTTCGTTCAATGAGAAGCGAAAAGCTCTCGTGCTCATTTGAGGAGTTGGTCGATTGCGACGGTTACGTTGTCCATTCGTCTTCTTCAGAAAAATCTGCCGCCTAATCAAAAATACGATTGGCGGAGGACTTAAAATCTAAATGAGTTCCATCGAACTGTACGAGCGAGCATTGCTTACATGAAGCCATATTGGGCGATCTTTCTTCTCTCTCTATTTCTAGCGTACGGTAGCGACCTAGCCCCTTATTATTTGGCGGCGATTTCGGGTGGAAAAATCGTTGTCTTAGGTCCACTTATAAAGTTTGAAGAGCCTTGCTATACCGATGATCGTGGAGAATTTCGATGCGCCACTCAGTACCGTATTCCGAATAACTTAGTCCCGGAAGGGTCGGAAGCACTTGGACTTGGTATAATTATTCAACCCATCGAAATCGTCTGTTCCGAGGGGCGAATCCTTAAATCGCTTGAACGTGACCATCTTAGCAGGGCGCGCATAGCGGGGTATTTGAATATTTATAATACGGTCACTTTGGATGAGCGCGGATGTGAATCGGACATTATCGTTCGAAACTGGATACGGAAGTCGACTGTTCGCTATGGTTACACACAGGGACCCGCAATCGTGGGAGATTTAGATTGGATCGCCCGAACCAAAAAACTGGTCGAAATTTTCCAGGCCAGTATTTCAATTTTGATCTCCTTGGTCTTTTTCATCTTCTTCTTAGCTGCGAGAGTCCTTCAACGAGCAATCGGCGATGGAAAGCCCATTAGTATTTTTGATCAATTTCTCCCTTACTGGTTAGTTGTGATCAATTTAGGTTTTATCTTGGAGCTTTTCTGGCCGCTAAACTTGCCGTTCTCGATCGATCAACGAATTGCAAATACTTGCGGCCTTGTATTCGTCTATGGGGCGACTCTTGCTTACTTTTTCTCCACTCCATTCGGTTTGAAGACGATCGGAAGATGGTTTAAGCCAACGGAAAAAAACGCCTATAACGATCTAAGTCTAAAAATTTCTCTGCCGATAGCGCTTGGGATAGGAGTTTCACCGTATTTCTCTGTCGCTTATCCCGGGATGATTTTACTCGGTGGTATATGTGGAATTGTACTGGGAATTCGATCGGTTAATTTGATGTTCGTTCTGTTCGGCTTCGCAGTTTTTATAGATGCGCTTAAAATATCTATGGTTCCATATCTCCCGGCATCGCGTCTTTCGATCTTCTATATTGCACTAGTGTTTGTGCATAACTTGTTTCATAAAATCGTGAAATTACAGGACGAGGTTCGTAGTGACGCAACTCTGCGGTTATCATTACAAATCGCGCATGACATTCGGGCCCCAGTGGGCACTTTAAAGGCGGTTTTGCCTCTTCTTTCTGGCGATGAAAGTTTGCGGAATATGGGTATTGAGGCCCTGGATCGCATCAAAGATATTGCCGACGACACCTTGTTGAGTAGTCGCGATGTATTTGCGACAAACGAAGTGATAATTGCCTTAAATGAAGCAGAGTCTGTGATATTGCAGGTCGCTGGAGAATTGCGAGGACTGCACCAGAATATTGAATTCCGTTATGATCCCGAGAAGAAACCAGGGCGATTCTGTATTCAGATGGAAAAATCGTGTTTTTTTCGGATTGTAACCAATCTTTTAAAGAATGCGGCCGAGGCGATTGGTGAGCGAAGTGGCGTGGTTCATTTGACGAGTACAACTGTCGGAAAAGAATTTACATTGATTATTGAGGACGACGGGGTCGGATTCCCATCGGAGATTTTCTCATTAATTGAGGCAAAACAATATTCTCCCGGCCGTACGACGAAACTAGGTGGGACCGGTATTGGGTTATATTACGTAATGGAAAAACTCGGAGAAGCTAACGGGACAATATTGATTGCTTCGGCAAGGCATGGTGGATCAAGGGTTACGATTCGTATACCGTGTTTACGATATTCAGATTCGTTAAGGCGTCGGCATGAACGGTGACGTGTTTATTTCGCTTGAACACTCCCCACCAAAAGCAAGCCCCAGCACACAGAGTGTGCCAGGGCCCATGATTCCTAAATTTTCCGAAAACCTTATTTCGACGTCACTTCCAACTCGTAGCTGTAATGGCTGTCGTGATTGAAGCAAGCATCCGACGCACGGACCTTCTTCGCGTTCGGGAAATCGCGAAGCAGGGCGCGCATCAAACCGGTATCGAAAGAACAGTTGGCGTCGCGTCCGTCCGATTCGATGAGCACGGTTTCTGTTTGGCCGCCTTCAGATAAATCCGGAGCCGTGTACGTCGCGCGGATCGTAAGCGGGCGAATTCCCCATGGCTCGATTCCGCCCGTGCACTGAATGCTGACTTCGGTTGCGCCGAGTTTTTCCATAAAGTCCGCAGCGACGTATTCGGCATAGCTGCACGCAACCATGGTGTACCGACCGGAGGAGTTTCCAAAAAACGTATAATTAAACGTCGAGCCCGGAGCTGCTTCGGAAGCAAACGCAGCGGTCGAAAATGTAGACATCATCAATAGAGCGAGAGCTAAGAATTTTTTCATAACGGGGTCTCCTGGAGAGTTTTGGTTCGATTAGCATGATTATGCAAAAGTCGCAGCAGTGGAGATTCGACCCGCACCGCGACCCAAGCCAAAGGCTCTTAACCGGAGACTAGAGCCCGAGCGATTTGGGCAGCATTCTTGGCGGCCCCCTCAAGACAGGCTCTGAAGTCGCTCTCAATCGTTCCGTCGGGGAAAAGGCGGTCCGCAACCGTCTTAGCGACGACAAACGGAATTCCTAACTTTTCGGCAACCTGGGCGATGCCCGCGGCTTCCATCTCGACGAGGAGCGATTCGGGATCAAGTTCGGCGATCGCTTGCTTGCGAGCACTCGTGCCGACGAATTCGTTGCCGGAAAGAATAGTGCCGAGCTTGAACGAGGATCCTTCTGCCTTTAAACGACTTAAAGGTAAAAGGTCGGGCGCCGCTAAGAAGTAAGGCGAGTGGCTTTCGAGATCTTTCTTCGTGAACACGAGCCCGCCGGGGCGAACCCGCGGATTGCCGAAATCGAGCGAAAAGAAATAGTCGTGCTGTAGAATCTGTTTGGAAACGACAAGGTCTCCGATCGCAAGGTCCGTACGAACGGCTCCGCCAACCCCAAGTAAAACGATTCCGTCGATCGGCGGAAGACTCGTCGCCCGATCAACGAAAAATGCGACGCCCAAGGCCGCGTTGACGGCCCCGATCCCACACCGAAGTAAACTAATCGTCGTCTCGCCCGAGAATGTGCGCGCCTCAAACCCGAAGTGATCGATCCTCGAAACCGTCGAAGGTCGACCGTGAAGCGCTTCTAAAACCGCCGCTTCTTCCTCGTGCATCGCTACGACTACGAGCAAATGCCGAGGATGCGTGGGAGCCTCAAGCATCGCGCAACTAAGTCCGTTTGTAATCGTCTTGGTAACGAACGATGTCGTCTTCGCCAAAGTAGGTGCCAACCTGGACTTCGACGAATTCGACGAGCGTCGATCCCGGATTGGAGATCCGGTGCTTGGCGCCCATCGGAATATAAATATGCTCGCCCGCCTTCGGCTTGAGCACTTCGTCGTTTAAGGTGACTTCGGGAGCGCCCTTGATGATGATCCAGTGTTCGGCGCGCTTGGTGTGGGACTGGTAAGAAAGTCGCTGACCCGGGAGCACCTGGATCACTTTGGATTTGAAAGCTTCCGTATCGCGAAGAATTTCGAAATTTCCCCACGGGCGATATTCAAACGGATGGTCCGTGGCCTCGGGCGCGCCACGCTTGACGAGTTCTTCGACCGCGTTTTTTACTTTTTCCGAAGACCCGGTTTTATAGACTAAAAGCGCATCCTCCGTGTCGACGACGTTCGTATCGGGTAGGTCAATCAGAACGACTTTCTTATTGCGATGGGGAAGGACGCCGCCGCCTTCGGATCCAATGCGCACGACGTTTTCCGACGGCGGCCCGGACTTCGTGCGGTCGCTAAGCGTAGAGAAAAGCGAGTCCCAAGAACCGACGTCGCTCCACCCGCAGTCCGCGGGTACGCAAAGGTGTTCGGGCAGCTTCTCCATAATCGCCACGTCAAACGCGATCGACGGAATCCTTTCGTACTCTTCTTTGGACGGAGCCCCGGGATTGGAGATTTTATTCACCGCCGCCCAGAGCTCCGGCGCGTGGGTTTCAAACGCTCGCGCAAGCGAATCAACGCGGGACACGAAAATCCCTGCGTTCCAAAAAAAGCTTCCTGCACCGACGTACTCCGTCGCTCGCGCGGCGTCCGGCTTTTCGTGAAACCGAGTCGCCGTACGAATCGAAGTGCCGGGCATCGTGCCTTCCGAGCGCGTTTCGATATAGCCGTAACCCGTGGCTGGAAACGTCGGTTTGATACCAAGCGTGACGATCGCCCCCTTCGCGGCGTTGATCTGCGCCGCATGGATCGCGGTGGTCAGCGAGGCGAGGAACGCCGGCGTGTCCGCAATGAAGTGGTCGGCGGGAAAAATTCCGAGCACGGCTTCCGAATCCCCCGATTCAATAAAGTTACGAACCGCAAGCGCGATCGCCGGCGCCGTATTGCGGCCGACCGGTTCGAGCACCTGCAGCCGCGGGGTCTTTTCCATGCTCTTAGGCACAAACTGGGAGATAAGCGCCGCTTGCGAAGCGATCGAAATCACGCCGATCTTAGGCGCCTTCGCAAACCGTTCAAGCGTCGTTTCAAACAAGTTGATCCCGAGTAGGTCGTTGTACTGCTTCGGAACCGACGCCCGAGACTTCGGCCAGAGTCGAGTGCCGCTACCGCCACAAAGAATCACCGGAATAAAAGGAACGCTCATATCGCTCGAACCTATCACTATGCGGCGTCGCGTCGCACTAGGGTTTTAACGCCGCTCCGAGCACTCCGTTTGCTTTAGCAACCGCAGGCAATCCCGCCCGTTAGAACCTTGGAGAACTGTATGAAGTCGTTTCAAGCCCTCTCGTCCGAAAAACTCCGCATCGGCCTAAGCTTGGTCGTGTTTCTGATCGCCGCTCCGACTTGGGCGAAAGTCCCAGTTTCAGTCGCCAAGTTCACCGATAAGACGGCAAGCGGAGCCTCGGTCGGGCCGGGATGCCACGGGTATTATCTTTGGGCGGACCGTTTGGGAGATGCTTTTTCGGATTTGCTCGTCGAATCGCTTGGGGAGGATTCGCGTTTGGAAGTCTTGGAGCGCGATGCAATCGGCGAAGTCTACGACCAGGAAGTCGCGCTCGTGAACTCGCAGGCCGATAAGAGCATCAAGCGCGGGCAGTTCAAAAAAGCGAAGATCACCTTCGTCGGAGTGGTCGATGGGTTTGAGTACTGTGAAGACGGAGGGAGAGTCGGTCTAAACGTCGGCCGTATCTTCGGAGTCGGCGATATTACTCCGTCTCTTCGCAAGAGCAGTGCGAGTGTCTCTGTCTTGATCCGGGCGATCGATACGACGACCGGTCGCATTCTCGCCCAGTCGCGAGCGAAAAAGAAACAGTCCCGAAAAAGCATAGGGTTATGGGCCGATATTTCTTCGATCGACTTCTCGGGCGCGAAATTTAAGGCCTCGCCGCTTGGGGAAACCATCCGGGACGCAATTCAGGAGGCGGGGAGCGGGGTGGTGGCCAAATTGAAGATCTAGGCTGAGAGCTGAAAGCGCTAAATCTATAGCCTTTACAATATATCAAAAAAGACATATCATGGAAACGAAATGGGTCGTCCGGGAAACCCGGGCGACCGCAAAAGCGCTTTTAAAGCCGCCGATAAAGATTCAGCGAATTTATCGGCAGCTTGTTTTCGATCTCACGGACGAAGGGCCAAATCCGTATGGATGGGACTGTCTTCCCCTCAAAGGGGGAGGTGGAATCCGAATAAGAATGAACCGGGAGTATAGAGCGGTGATTCAAATCGAAAAACCCTTCATCTTGGTCGTGAGAGTCGCCCATCGGAAAGAAGTCTACGAATGAGCCCTCGATCAATTCTGAAAAACGTGAGAACCCGGTTTCCAGAGCTGCAGTCCTTACCGAAGGCGAAGCTCCGACTTGTTGAAGAAGCTCTGGTTTACGCGAGTGAACTCTCACTCCAAGAAGAGCGACTTACCGACGAAGAACACGACTCGCTCATTAAAAAACTGGGTACCGGCCGATCGCACTCGCCGGGAGATGCTTTGCGATCTTACCGGCTCCGGCAAGACCTAACCCAAGGCGAACTCGCCCACGCCTCGGGAATCCCTCAGGCTAATATTTCCGCTTTAGAAAACGGGCGTCGAGCGCTTGGTCTAATGACCGCCAAGAAGCTCGCTTCCGTTCTCGGCTGTGATTACCGAAAGCTTGTTTAAAGATGGCCCGAGACTTAATCTACGAATGTATTCTTTTTCATGCCGTAACGCCCTTCTGGCCGAGCTTATCGTTCGGCCAACCCAAGATTCAAACTTAGGGAAACGGCGAAGAATCAGGCATGATCTTCTTTGGTCCCCTCAACCGAAGGAAATTTACATGGGCGATAAATCACCGAAGTCACAGCAGAAGCAAGCGTCTCAGAAAAAAGCGAAAGACAAGAGCGCCGACTCTAAGAAGCGAGATGCGATCGCTGCGAAGCAAGTTCCGAATACGAAAAAGAAATAACGATTCCCGAATTCAAAACGCGAAGTGGTGGCGGATAATGCCTTTGCTTCGCGTTTTTTCGTGGAGCGACCGTAACGGTCGCAGGTAGCACTAAACCGTTCGATATCCCATCGCCGAAAGAACCTTCTCGGTCTCGCCAACAATCCCGCCCACGTCTTCGCTATGCCCGTCCGCGCCGATCTCGACGGCGAACTCGTGGTTGACCGGCGCCCCGCCGACTAAGACCTTAAAACCGTATCCTTCGCGCTTGTTCTCTTCGATCAAAAGCTTCATCTGGATCATCGTCGTCGTCATCAACGCCGAAAGGGCGATAATCTGCGCTTGGTGTTTTTTCGCCGCGGTGAAAATTTCTTCCATCGTCACGTTCCGTCCAAGATCAATCACCTCAAACCCAAAGTTCTTGAGCATCAGGATACAGATGTTTTTCCCGATGTCGTGGATATCGCCCTTAACGGTCGCAAATACGATCGTCCCGGGATTCTGCGCGCTCTTATCCGCGTTTGAGGAAGCAAGGTAGGGCTGCAAAACGGCGACTCCAGCCTTCATCGCTTCGGCGGCTGCGACCAAGTGCGGGATAAACCGTTTTCGCTTCCCAAACAAATCGCCCAAATGCCGAATCGCCGGCGTCATCACGTTTAAGAAAAGCGCAAACGATTGGTCGGAGCGAGTCGCGATAAATTTCTTCGCATCTTCCGTGATTTTTTCTTTCTTGCCGTCTAAGACATCGAAATAAATTTCCCGTTCAAGCTCGTCGAGTTTGAGATTTTTCGTCGGGTCTTCTTCCGCGCCGCCCGCCGTAGCGTCGGACGTAATTGCCGTATGCCCACCGCCGCCGGCCTCCGGGATCGTTGCGGAAAACTGGTTTAAGTAGTCTTCGACCGCCGCCCCGCGCTTAGAAAAAAGTTCGGCCCCCGCAACCCGTACGGCGATATCCTTCTCAAGCACGTTCATAATCGCGGAATTGAGTCCCCGCTGGATCGAAGTCGTTAAGAACGCCTGGTGCACAAATCGACGGTTTGGCAAACCAAACGAAGAGTTGCTAAGCCCAAACGTCGTCGCACAGCCTAACTCGTTTGCGATTAACTCGACCGCCCGAAACGTTTCGATCGCCCCGTCTCGCATGGCGGATGCGGTTAGGCTTAAAACGTCAAACACGACGTCGTTTCGGGTAAATCCTTCGGCCAGCAGGCGATCCAAAATAATCCGCGCGTACTTCAAGCGATCTTCCGCCTTCACCGGCACTTCCGTTTCGGTCGTAAGCGCAAGAATCGCTCCGCCCACACGTTTTGCGATCGGAATCACCTCGTCCATTTTTTCGGGCTCGGCGTTGAGCGAGTTCAAGAGCGGTCGGCCGTAGTAAACCTGCCCGCCCGTACGAAGCGCATCCGAAAAACTCGAGTCGATCACCAATGGCGTCTCAATCGAGTTTTGGAGCATCGTGATTACCTGGGACATCATCGCCGGCTCGTCGATCAAGGGTACGCCGACGTTTACGTCGAGCATCGAAGCGCCGGCCATCACTTGGGCGTGCGCATCCGACATAAGCGCCTCAAGATTGCCCGCGCGGATATTCTCGCCGACTTTCTTACGCCCGGTCGGGTTAATCTTCTCGCCGATCATCACGAACGGTTCCTGCGCGCCAATCCCAATCGTCTTCATCTTAGACGAAAGCAGAACCCGGTTTTTAGGCGTAATTTTCGTGCGCTCAAACAACTCCGAGTGCCGAGAGTCGCGAATCTGGCGCAGAAACTTAATATAATCCGGAGTCGTCCCGCAGCAGCCGCCTAAGATCCGCGCCCCCGCCGAAAAGAAGCTCTCAACGTAAGTCGCCATCTGGTTTGCGTCGAGCGGAAACACCGTGTGCCCGTTTTGAAGTTTCGGCATCCCGGCATTGGGTTGTGCGCAGAGCGGGAGGTTTGAGAGTTTCCGCATGCGCTCTAAGACTTTAACCATCGCGTCCGGCCCGACCGAACAGTTCGCCCCGACGACATCGGCGTGAAATCCTTCGGCGATCGCCACGCAGGATTCGGGCGAAATCCCGGTATCCGAAATCTGGTCGGTATTAAACGTCATGAGTGCGATCAAAGGCACGTCGCGTGAGACTGCGCGCACCGCCGAGAGCGCCGCCTTGTAATCCAAAGAATCAAACATCGTTTCGACGATAATCGCGTCCGCGCCGGCGCCGACAAGCGCGTTTGCCTGCTCGTAAAAAATCTCGACCGCGTCGTCGAAGGGAAGTTTACCGGTTGGAAAAATCGTATCTCCGCACGGACCGATGTCGCCGGCGACAAACCCTTTTTCGCCCACCACGGAGCGTGCGATTTCGACCGCCCGGTAGTTGATGTCCTTTAACTTGTCGTACGCTTGATATTCTTCGAGGCGAAGGCGGGACGCTCCGAAGGTATTGGTGATCACGATATCCGCGCCGGCGTCGAAGTAATCTTGGTGCACGCCCTTGATCGTCTCGGCGTTCTCCAAGTTCCAAAGGTCGGGCGCGTAGCCGGGTGGGAGACCCCGTTTTTGCAGGAGCGCGCCCATGGATCCGTCTAAGATCAGGAGTTCGGAGTTTAAGCGTTTACGAAAGAGGTCGTAGCGAGATTTCATGTCTCTGTTCTATCTCAATATCCTGGCGAATTGTCCCAATTAAGGCTTGGGTCGCAGGGAAAGATTATCGATAAACCGAGCTTGAAATTCGTCGGAAAGCGCAAGCTCGATTGGATGTTTTGCGGCATCAAGCCAGGCTTGAAACTCCGAGCGTTCCGCGGGCCGAGCGTGGATCCACGCCACAATGCCTTTGAGCGACGCGTTGCCCAGGGCCCGCGTTTCCATCTCGGGTAAAAGCCCCATCCGCCGGGAAGCGGCAAGCGGTAGGTGTTCGCCAAACGCCCCGGCTAAAAAGAGGCGTTTCGGGGGCCGAGCCGCTTCAAGACCCACTAAATCAAGCCCCGTACGAATCGCCGATTTCGCGAGTTGGAACTCTCGGAAGTCGTCTTGGTTGAGCGTGAGCGTCGATGTAAACGGCACGGCTCCGGGCATTACGATTTCGCCGTCCGAATTCACAAACCCCGCTTCGACCGCTTCGTCGACGGCTTGGACAAGTGCCGAGCCGCAGATCCCTTTGGGTAGATCTCCGCCGATCACATCGATCTTCCACTTTCCGCCTTCGATGCGCGGATTCTTAATCGCGCCGTGCTCGGCCCGCATCCCAATCGAGATATTCGATCCTTCAAACGCGGGGCCGGCCGGCGTCGAGGCGACGAAAAGTTTTTCGCCATCAAATAAAAGAATTTCCGAGTTCGTGCCGACATCCATCAAGATCCAAGGCTCGGAGAACTCGCCGCCAAACGCGGAGGAAAATTCTTTTCGCTTCGACCAGAGATAAAACAGCCCCGCAAACAAATCGCCGCCGACAAACGAGTTTAAAAGCGGGAGACTGGTTGCCGCCACCCCGGCGATCGGAAAGGTTTGCTCGCCCAGGCTTTCCGGTTGGTAGGGGGAAGTCGCAAGGCTTTCAATTGGGAGCTTCGCGAGGAACGATGCGACCGCGGAGTTTCCGGCAATGGTCATCCGGGGAAGCTCTGGAGCCGACCCGGATCCCGGAGTGTTCGTACCCAATTCACAGTTCACGTGAACTGCCGCGTTCGCAGCGATCTCCGCGCGAAGCGCCGCGAGCATCTTGCCGATTTGCTCTTCCGCGATTTCAAAAAGCGGCTCGACGCCATTTCCCTGCGCATACTCAAGCCGGGTCATAATATCCGCACCGCGAACGACCTGGCGGTTAAGCCCCTTAACTCGGACGAACTCTCCGTCGCGATCGACACCCGAGATCTCGACTCCGGTCGTCCCGAAATCGCACGCCCACTCAAACTCGGAGACCGGCGCGCGAAGCCAAGTCACATCGTTTTGAAAAATATAGGTCTGGGGGAAAACCACATCAATCGCAGTCTTCGGGCGTATTCCGCAAGAAAGCCGCCAGCCGGCGGCGAGTTGGTCGTCTTTGAAAGCTTTGCGATCCGACGAAGTGACCGGCGCGATCCCGCGTTCGACTTGGACGCGGCACTGACGACAAATTCCTTTTCCCTGGCAGGAAGACTTAATCGGTACGGACGCGGCTTGAAGCTGCTCAAGCAAGGTCGGTCCGGGAATGCCCGAAAGCGCGTAGGTCTTTTTCTCCAAGCCCGCATGGGTAGTGGCGTTTATTTTGAATGCCATGGCTTAAGTGCGGACCTTTCCAGAGGAGGGCGGGCGATCCCCGATCCATTATCTATAAGGCGTTTATAGCGCTTTTATCAATGTTCTTGATGATTTAGGGGCATTTGTTTCGAGTGGAAGTTAAATCTGAAATCGTGTATACTCATTGTATATACGTCGTTTATGACAGGAGTTCCGGATGAAAATGAAGATCCAAAAATGGGGAAACAGCCTGGGTCTTCGTATCCCTAAAGCATTTGCAAGCGAGGCGGAGATTGAAAACGGCTCGGAAGTTGAAATGCAGATGGAAGAGGGAACGCTTGTGATCTTTCCGGTTGTCCGTAAACGCAGTCTTAAGTCTCTTTTGAACGAAATTACGCCCGAGAATCTCCATGGAGAAATCGACGACGGTCCGGCCAAGGGCGGAGAAGTCTGGTGAGTTCCTCGCAGGCTTATGTCCCTGAGCGCGGGGATCTCATCTGGCTAAATTTCAATCCGCAAAGCGGGCGTGAGCAAGCTGGGCATCGGCCGGCCCTCGTGCTCTCGCCGAAAGAATACAATCTCAAAACCGGACTGGCGATCTGCTGTCCCATCACTTCGCAGGTAAAGGGGTATCCTTTCGAAGTCGCCCTACCTAACGGACTTGGTGTCGAGGGCGCGGTTCTCTCCGACCATCTTAAGAACTTAGATTGGCGCGCGCGCGCGGCCCGTTACAAGGGTCGATTGCCGCCACGGTTCTTGCGAGAAGTAGTCGATCGAATTTCGGTTCTGATTCTGGAGTCATAGTCCCGAGCGAACAGCGCGTCTCCGGTAAAACCGAGCCCGCGTATTCCCAATCGATCGAATGCCAGGCGCACGCTGCAAATCTATTTCGGCCTGTCTGCGGGAGACTCGGTACTCAAGCGCCGCTTGGTAGTCATCTACGGTAAAACGTTCCCGACTCCCGGCGAGTTCGGCTAGGAGCCGTCGTCGAACGGCAGGAGGGAGCAAGGTCGAGCCCCGTCCGTTCTTTCCTCGAGGGTCTGCTTTGTTAACGAGCAGTTCGCGACCCAGGTACCCCCATTTCGTATAGGATTTAGAAGCTTCCGAAGCATCGCGGAACATCGCGAGGCTTCCAATCTTTCGAGTCCCAAAAAAGAAGAGTTCGTTTGGGGCGGGCTCCACTCCAGCCATTGCCGCCGCAGCCCAATGGCGGAAAACGTCTACATCCCGAGCGGGAAGAATTTTCGCCGCGAGAATGTTCTCCAAGAGAACTCCAAGGGCTGCCGGCCACGGCTGCGGAAGTAGTTCCGCACGAATCCCAAACAGATCAAACGACTTCCAATGCTTCGAAATGCTTTGGACTAGTATCTCCGCTAGCCGCGGATCGAAGCGACTCCACTGCGTCCATTCGGCGAGTTCGGCTGCAAGAGGACCTCGGGAAGTTAGGGTGTTGTAGGCTTCGATTAATTTATCGGTCGAAGGGATTACTTTGAGTCCAAGCATCGGCGCATCCTCGTAACTTCACTCGACTAGCTCGTCTAAGAAATCCAAAGCGGCTTGGGCGCCGATAACATTTGAGTCTCGGAGCTTCTCGATATGGTTTTCGACGAAATCAAGATTTGTGCCTTTCTTGATCAATGCCCGAGCGTGCCCCACGTCTTTTTGGCGGTGGGCAAAGCACTTCATAATCAACATGTCTTCCTTTCCAAGCGCTAAGCCTTGAAGTTTCTTGCCTGCGAAAACGGGAACTAATCGAGTGTCGTAGTCATTCGGTAGCGTGTGTGTAAACGAAGAGAAATACGGATTGAGCCAATCCGGCGGAAGTTCAAGTTCCCGAGCAATGGTTTTCACCAGCGAATCAAGCGCAGGTAAGTCTATTGGCCGAGGTACGGCGTCTATATCCGCGGTCGCAAGAGGGAAGTCGTGGGCGAGGACCATCGCGCCTCCGCCTCCAATGATGAGCGTTAAAGGATGGTTCAGTAGTTCGTCTAAGCGCTGAAACGCTGCGATCATGATTCGTTTTGCGAGAAGTCCAGCCATACGCCATTATAACGAAATTATTATTATTCGCAATAATCTAAAATGTTATTTAATCACATATATTTAAGTGTCGTTTTTACCATTTAATTAATGGGAGGAGGAAGTTAAATTGCCGGGTAAGCAATTGTATATACTTGTATATACAGTTTGATTACGAACCTAGACGATGCCCAAAAAACGTCCTCCGCGCGTTTAAAGCCAAAGCCCTTAGCGAAGACCGAAAATATCGGTCCGTAATCGTAGGTCTTATGAGGAAGTGGATTACGGAGAGGTAGCCCGGAACGTCGCCGTAATCCACGCAACCATGGGCACTCAGGCTTTGCTCGCGTACGCGGTCCCGCATCCTCGGTAAGACCGGGAGGTAGCCCATCGACTAGCCTCTAAACCCGCGCCGACCCGCCCGTAAACCCAAGAAACGGTTTGAGCGCCTCAAGCGCAACCGACGCGCGTCCAACCGGCGCACTCACGCAAAAACCTTCGGACACGGCTTGAAGCTTTTCCATCACCTGGATTGCAATCGCGACCCCGCGTTTTACGGCTTCCGCGGGATTATCTCCCGCCTTTTCCATCTCCTTGATCACCCACGCGGGTACGGAGACGCCAGGAACTTCGTTCGCCATAAACTCGGCGTTGCGAAGCGAGATTAAAGGCCAGATCCCGATTAAGTGCGGGATATAGGCTTTTCCGACGAGGTCGCGCCAGCGAAAGAAACTCTCCGCATCGAAGATCGGCTGGGTAAACGCGAAGTCCGCGCCGCTTTCGACTTTGTAGTGGAAACGTTTCGCTTCGACCTCGAGGTTAATCGCGGTGGGGTTCGATGCGACGCCGATGCCAAACTGGGTCCGGGACCCTAAGTCTTCGCCTTGGGTGGTTACCCCGCGGTTTAGGCAATCGACCAAGTAGGTCAACCCGATCGAATCGATGTCGTAAACTGCCGAAGCGTCGCGGTTATTGCCAAGCTTCGGTGGATCTCCGGTGACGACGAGCACGTCGCCTACGCCGTTAACGGCGGCGCCGAGCAGGTCGGATTGGAGCGCGATTAAATTTCGGTCGCGCGTGGTAAAGTGGGGGATGGCACGAACTTCGCGGCCTTCGGCGCGGGTTTGGTTTTGGACGAGGCTTGCGAGATGGAGGGAGCCAATCCTCGTCATCGCGCGCGCGCCATCGGGAATATTTACGTGGCGAACGCCGGCGTTTGAAAGGAGGGCGACGTGTTCGAAGAATTTGTCCGTGTTGGTGCCTTTGGGCGGGATTAGTTCGACGGAGACGACTTTTTCTCCGCGCGAAAGGGCCGCACCGATCGACGAGGCCTTTCGCTCCGAAAGGGGGGGGCGGACGGTGGGCTTGCGTTCGGAGCCTGGTTCCGAGACCGAAACTCGTAAGTCGCTTGCGGTCGCGGCGGTCGCCTTATCCATCCCCGCGCTTTGGACTGTTCCTACGCTTTGCGCGGTCGTCATCTTTAAAGCCTGGCACATCGCCCGAATATGGTCGGGCCCGGTGCCGCAGCATCCGCCGACCCCCGTCGCGCCGGCTTCGACGAAGCGCTTTGCGTATTTCGCCATGTAGTCGGGCGAGGTCATGTAGAAGTAGCGACCGTTTAAGTGCCGAGGGGTCCCGGCGTTCGGTTGGACGATCACGGATTTCGTCGTCAGCGGACGAAGAATCTTTAACGTCGCGTAAAGATCCGCCGGACCTTCCGAACAGTTCAAGCCTAACGCCTCGACGTCGGCACGGCCGCCAATGCGAGTCGCGAATTTTTCGATCAGATCTTTTTGCGAGGATTTAATGGAGATCGAAGCGACGATCGGCCGATCCGAATCCTGAGCGCGAATCCCATCGATCGCCGCTTCAAGCTCCGAGAGATTCGTAAACGTCTCGAGCACGTAGGCATCGAATGCGTGGGTTTCAGGTCGTGCCGCCGCGTTTGCGGCTGCGAGTCCCGCGACAAAGGAGAATTCTCGGCGAG
>CAZAKW010000024.1:0-1539 GCA_964485835.1 uncultured Bacteriovoracaceae bacterium | reverse complement strand
AGTTCCTCGAACGGACGGTTGATGTAAAATCCGCGTTCGTAAAGTTCGGTACCCAGGCCACCGTCGAATAAGGTTCCGGGCCGGAAAGAGGGGGAAGAAGACAGGGGGGTCATACTTTGGGTTTACTGTTTTTGGTCGCGGCTGGGTAGGAGCACTTTGATTTTAAAGGATTTAATTTCCCGATGATCATACTCCGTATTTTAACGCGTTTTATTGAGTGTGGTCCATGGGTTAAGCGGCTTGACGGAGACTTTTAAGAAGCTTGGCGACCGAATCCAGTCGCGGATTACCTTCGGGCGATAGCATGCGAAACAGAGTACGCGACGGAATTCCGGCTCGTTGCGCGAGCTGCGATTTGTTTGCAACCCGCAGATACGCTGCGAGAATTTCTTTAAAAGCTTCCGGATCACCATCAAAGAGGCTTTCGATCAACGCCTCGGCGACTTTCTCAGGATGGTGAAAGAAGGCGGATGGATCATGTTCGGCGAGCCGTGCTGTACCCTTACCTGGAATCGGCGAGATATCTCCGAGCCGTACGATCCGCTTGGATAATGTCTTGTTTCTGGCCATTTTTAGTCCCTCCAAGAATCATGATAAGAATGGTATCGCCGTTTTCGCTCAGGAAAGTGAAGTAGACTCGAGTTCCATTTTTCCACCGAAGTTCGAACAGAACATCATTCAGCCGCTTGCAGTCTCCCAGGTGTCCATTCGAATCAATGCGCTCGATCCGAGCTAGAACTTGGGCTGCACCCTTTTTTGGTAAATCGCGAACCCAGCGTCCGAAGCTTTCGGTCATTCGAATTTGACCTGGTTTGTATAATGCCATATATGGCACACCCTTTCCATACTGAAAGAGTTGCAGGACTTAGGTCTATGATTTTAAGGTTTTAGCCCGTAGGTCGGGAGGATTCAGACTAAAAGTCCGGCCGTCGGATCCCAAAAACTACGAACGATTACGGAGAGCTAAGAGTTCTTTGAAGGTTTCCGGGTCGCCATCTCAAGCCGCTTTCTTGATTCGCGTCTCGACCGTAAGACCAACTGCTTCGACTAATCTCAAAATTCGGTCCAAAGTCACCTTCTGAAGACTCCCCGAAAGAATTCCCGTAACCGCTGAGCGCGGGAGATCCGATCTATTGGCGATCTCGGCATGGGTGAGTCCCTGCTCTACGGCAGCTTTCAAAACCGCTGAAAGCAGATCTGCCTTCATGATCGCTTCTAGTCCACGGCCCTTAGAGATTTTCAGTTTCTTCGAGATTTCAGTTCCGCTTGTGTATTTCATGATCGAATTTGATATGTCTCATAAATAAGACATCAAGTCTAGGCTTTTGCTCCGTCGTCCACCGGGTGGGTCTCTCCTGGAGAATCACGACTTTAAACGGGGGTTTAGCGGTCCGTAGCCGCTCGGTAAATCCAAAGCCCGCCCGCCCCAATCAAAGTCCGTATCCACCCCTCGGCCACAGGCTCCGTAGCCGTCGCAAGCAGGAGCTGCGAATCGCCGGCGGAAGGGGGCTCAAGTGCCGGCGCCGAGCGTGCGTCCCA
>CAZAKW010000023.1:0-17028 GCA_964485835.1 uncultured Bacteriovoracaceae bacterium | reverse complement strand
ATTTCTTGAGGGAGGACGTCACGATGGGCCTTGCGTTGGAGCGCATCGAAAACGGTGTCCGTGGGTATAAGCTCTTCCGCCACGAACTGATTAAAAAACGCGAGCGTCGATTCGTAGCCGTATTCGACTTGCCCGCGCATGGGCACCAGCCGCCCGGCGATCGCTTTTAACAGCGTACTTTTTCCGGCGCCGTTTAAACCTACGACAGCAAGGTGGTTTCCCGCCGCGAGTTTTACGTCTAAGCCGCTCAGAATGACTTTTTCCCCGTAACCCAAAGTGACGCCTTCCATCGTGAGCACGATTTTCCCCGTCCGGGCGGGTGGAGGAATGCGAATACGCGCGGTTACGGGAACCGGCTTGATCTCGATCGATTCCATCCGGTCGAGCGATTTTAATCGCGACTGGGCTTGGCTAGCCTTGGACGCCTTCGCTCCGAATCTCGCGACGAAATCCAGTACTTGTTTCTTTTTCTCCGCGACGGACATCGCTCGGGCTTGAAGCTGGGTTCGGAGCATTTCTTTTTGTTCGAAATAGTCGTCGATATTGCCATTGTATTTTACGACATCGCCCGCCTCGACCTCTAGGATATGGTCCGTCGTTCGCCGGAGAAATTCCCGGTCATGAGAAATCAATAGGAACGCACCCGCGTACCCTTGAAGAAATTTTTCCAGAACCAGAAGCGTTTCGAGATCGAGATAGTTCGTCGGCTCGTCCAGCATCATCAAGTTCGGACGCGTGCCGAGCAATCGCAAGAGTTTGGCTCGCATTCGGTATCCGCCGCTCAGCGAGGCGATCGGGCTCTCGTAATGCTTCTCTTCAAGTCCGAGTCCGCGGCCCAGCGACTTGAGTTCCCAAATCGGCATTTCGGCATCGCGTTCGACGAACGCTTCGACGGTTTCGCCTTCAAGCCAGGTATCGTGCTGGGCGAGGTAGCCCAGACGAAGATTTCGCGCGCGTACTAATTTCCCCGAGTCGAGATTTTCTTCTCCGTAAAGGATCTTAAAGAGTGTCGTTTTCCCGGCTCCGTTCGGCCCGATGACACCGACATGCTCCCCTTCGTTGATCGCAAACGAAGCATCCTCAAAAAGGACTCGGGGACCGAAACTTTTGGCTCCGCTTTGGAGCTGGATCAGATTCTCCAACGAAGGACGCTCTCCACTAAGACCAGATCGCGTCGTACTGATAAAGATCGCGCGGGTATTCGTACCAAGCCACGGGTTTCCCGTTTTCAATGCGCCAGATTTGGGCCGTTCGGTACTCGACGGTTTTTCCGTTCTGGTCGAATTTCACGGAGGCCAGCGCAACCGCGTGGCGATCGCTTGCTAGGACGTCATGGACCTCCAGCTTGTACTTGCCGCCCGAGATTTCTTGGAGCTTGGCCATCAATTCGGTTGCGAACGTCGTGCGATCGTATTTGCCCGCAAGCTTGCTCTTGCCGGAGATTTGGAACGTGATTTTCGGATCGCAAAGGTCGAGGACTTTCGGAGCATCGCCTTCGGCGAAAGCCCGGTAAATTTCCTCGATGGTCGTGCGGTTATTTGAAGAATCGGATTGCGTCATAAAAGCCCCTTCGGTTTGGATGAGGGTTCTGCATCTCAAGGGCTTGGCGAGGTGTCAATTCATCAGCTGTTTGAAGAACTTCCCGAACGGTGTGGACGGCGGGGCTCGCTCGACGACCCGTGCCTGGGCTTCGTTAGGGTCGAGCTCCCGCGCGCGTTCCCAAATATCCTCGAAGAGGTGGCGAGTCGCTCCGATCGCAAGCGAGGGGAACGCGCCGTCTTCAACTTCGCCAAATCCGACGATTAGGCCTTTTCGCCAAAGCTCGCGAAGTGCTTTTTCGTAAGTCGACTCGAAGAACTTCCCTCGTAGATCGGTCGAAAGTTTTAAAGCCTTGGTGGAAAGCGGGGAATCGGATTCCAATGTTTCGAGGATCGTTCGTGCCTCGCGGGTGAGCGTCTGGCGATCCAGACGCGTGCCGCCTAGCGCTGTCAAAAGATCAGTGAAAAAACTTTTGGAAAAGAAAGTAGCCCGCCCGCGAAACCATTTAGCGTACACGACCTTGCCGGACGCGGATAGTTCGGACTTCAAATGCCAAAGATCCGAGACCCGGTCGTCGCCGCCCGAATCCCATTCCCAACGCATTTCGGATCTCGGAAAAAATTCGGACCACAGGGATTTCGGCTCGGGCCGGTTGTCGAGCGGATAGACGAGGAGGATTCCCCGTTTCTCGATGAATTGAATCGCCTGGCGTGCGGTCACCTTTTTTATCATCAGAATCCGATTTTACTCCGAAGTTTTTTCTTTTCCGAGGCTCGTGATTTACCTTCCCGATTTCGTCGTTTACTCGAGCGAGTCGGTTTGGTTTCGTGGCGCGCTTTGGGAATCTTTAGGCCCTCCGTCACCCATTCCGCGAGCTTGGCGATGCAATCGTCCCGGTTCTTTTTTTGATCCCGAAAACGATCGCTCGTAACGACGATCGATCCGTCGACCGTCAATCGGGAAGCCAATCGGACGCGGAGCCGTTCGCGGAGTTCGTCCGGAAGCGACGGGCTATTCTCGAGATTCCAGCGAAGCACGGCTTTGCTGTTCACTTTGTTGACGTTCTGGCCGCCCGGCCCCGAGCTGCGGGCGAAGGTAAACTCGAGCTCGCCCTCGGGGACGTGGTACTTACGCGCGAACATCCCGTATCCCGGAGGAACGGCGCTGGGCCGCATTTAGGCCGAAAGTGAACAGTCCGGCGGTGACGAACATAACGATGCTATAGATCGCCGCCGGCATCGCGTAGGCGTAGATACCCAGTACCGAAAGCGCGATGTAGATCGCCAAAGTCCCATTGTGGAGACCGACCTCCATCGAAATTGCGACCGCTTGATTTCTAGGCAAGTTGAGCATTCGCGGCAAGAGGTATCCAGCGCCCATGCTGAGGAGATTAAACGCGAGGACCGCGCCCCCAAGTTGGCCGAAACTCGTCGCGAGCGAATCTCGTTCTTGAAAGACGGCCGCCACGATCAGCACCACGAGAAATACGATCGAAAAACCACGGACCGGCCGGTCCATCTTCGCGGCGAAGTCGGGTTTTTTCCCTCTGACCAGCATCCCGATCACCACGGGAACAAGCACGATCGCGAATACCTCGACTGCCTTTGAAAACTGAAGCCCGATCGTCCGATCCGATTCGGCGAAATACGAAATTGAAAGCCCTACGATCAGAGGTAGGGTGACTGCGGCAAGCACGCTATTGATCGCGGTGAGGGTGATGTTTAAAGCCACGTCCCCGTGGGCGAGATGCGAGAAGATATTCGCGGTCACTCCGCCCGGACTCGCCGCTAGAATCATCATCCCGATGGAAAATTCGCTGGAGAGACCGAAGAGTTTACAGAGGAAGAACGCGACCCCCGGCAGGACTAACATCTGGGCGGCTAATCCGACGAGCACGGGTTTCGGAAAAGATAAGATCCGCCGAAAGTCTGCCCAACGTAGCGTCAGACCCAAACCGAACATGATGAAGGCGAGGCCCAAAGGAAGAAATTTGGCTGCGAGCATGGGGATCCTTTCGACTGAACTATGCGTCAGTCCACCTTTTCGATTAAATTGAGTATCGCATTCCCCTCGTCTCGGAACCAATTTTTCCAAGAACGCATCGTATGGGAGGAGAGCATGTCAAAGAACGGGGCGATCTCGACGTCAGAGAGACTAACGGTCTGGTGACCTTGCCTCTGCATGTACTCGTAGGGCTCGTAAATCGCTTGAACTGCTTGGGGATGGGACCTGACCTTGTTCATAACAATCCGGTGGATGTCCTCACCTTTGTGGAAATTCGGATCGACGGCTTCCAAGACGTACCGGTCGGAGTTTTCTTCCCACCGTGCCTCCGTGATCCGAAGGATATGGATGCTTTTTGTTTTGCCCCCGACGTGAGGGAGATGGACGAAGACGATCGGTTGGATACGGTTCTTAAGATAGGCTTGCACCTGTTCGTCGAGACGTTGGACTTGGCGAGCGTTGAGTACGTTCGCGCGTCCGCCGAAGACGAGGACCTCGAAAATTGAAGAAAGCGAGACATTGACGTCGTACCAAGTCTCGATTGAAAGCTTGAGGAGATAGGGTTGAAGTGCGGGATGCCTGGAAAACGAGTCGAGGGTTGAGAAGTAAGGGAAAGCCGTTGGCTTACGGTCGCGAAAAAGCCGGTCGATGAACGGAACGTAGAAATCGAGAATCATTCGGTCTTCGCCGTCAAGTTTCGCGATTTCCGGCGTCCCGCTCGGAAATTTTCGCCGCGCCTCTCGTGCCTTCTTCTCGATCAATTTTCCGAAACTTTCCGCGGTATGCCCTTTGGGCAGGCGGAAGTCCGGATGAAATTTTTGAAAAAATTTGGCATTTTCGTCAAAAATAGCCAAATAATTGGCGAGCCAGTTCATGGTCGTGATTCCGGCGCATACGCCGTGCTCGGTTTCGATGACTCGATCGAAGTAGGCGTCGTTGTTGGTAAAACAAAGGCGCTCGAAATTATCCTGATTCGAGGTCCGAAAAGAAAAGATCGTTTCGAGAGCTTCTTTGACTTTGGGATGCCGTCGAATCGTCCGTCCGGTCCAACCGTCAGGCGAAAGCAAACCGAGACATCGATAGAGGTCAAAAGGGATTTCTGCGATCAGCTTCCCAAACGACTTGAGACTTCGAAGCATGTCGTTTTGGCTGCGAAAGCGCAGCGGGTCAGTTGGCAGGTCGGCATGCGCAGACGATGCTCCGAGTACGAGTAGTAGGACGATGAGCGCCGAAGGGATCCAGGATTGGCGAGAACCGCGTGACGACGGGGTCACTCTGAGGAGGTGGAGCATTCGAGATAGAGAATAACGTAGTTTATCCGCCGGACGGACGAATTTCTGTCACGTCTCGCCTCGTCTCCAACGTCAATCCAACGACGGCGACGCCGCCGAATCGTCAAACTTGCGTCGCAACCCCGCTCCGTTTTTGTGGATTATCCCAACAAAGCGCAGTCGTCGGTGACAAACCCCTCAACAATCCTTCCCCGGGTCCGAAGAGTGAAAGTGGATAGGAGGCCCAACCGTGGCTTTTGATTACGACAAGATCAAACATAAGCGAGATACTGGCGACACATTCTGGACGGCTTACTCCGATTTGTTCAGCGTGCTTTCCGCCGTATTCCTTCTTCTTTATGTGGTGTCGAGCGTTCGCACAGGGACGTTGAACATCCAAAAAGAAGTCCAATACCAAGTCCTTTCCAAGGAAGCGGAGGATCTGAAAGACCAGATCCGGATCTATAACGCCCTTCGGGACGAGACGCTCGACCAGTCGTCGGACGACGAGCAGGAGCAATACAAGGTCCTCATGGACAAGCTCACGCTCCTGCAAGACGAGGCGAACGAGGAAAAACGCGATTTGATCGCGAAGTCCCGCGAGCACGCGCAGAAAGAAAAAGCGCTTAACAAGTACCAGCAGATGATTCGGAATATCGTTAATGTCAACATGCTCTCCAAGCGTCAGCTCAAGCAGCGTGACTTCCTGATCGCGAAGAAGGATTTCGACATCACCGAAAAAGACGGTGAGATTCGTTCCCAAGCGGCCGATATCGAGGAAAAGGAAGCTGTGATCGAGGAGAATAACTCCAAGATCGCGCAAATCCAGCAGCGTTTGGCCAACCAGATTAAACAGGTTCGCGGCGCGCAGAAGAAAGCGAAGATGTCGAAAGCGGCGATGAACAAAAAAATCGCGGCTTTACAGCAAGCCTCCGAGCAACAGGTGGCGGCGCTGGAGAATAAGAACAAATCGGTTGAACGCGATCTCGAAATGGCGAAGAGCACCCTGGCGATGACCCAGAGCCAGCTGAGCGAGACCGAACAAACACTCGAGAAAGTCACCGAGCAAAGCGAAGCCGAGAAGCAGTCTCTCTTGGGTAAAATCGCTCAGGTCGAGGACCAGGCAAATAAAACTCGAGAGGCCCTCCAGGGGAAACTTGCGGACATCAAAGGCAAAACGGCCGCCGAAAAGCAGGCGCTGCTTGGGCAAATCGAACAGGCCAGGGCCGGGTATCAAAAACAGCTCGACGACTTGAAGGCCGAAGGCGAAGCTCGGATGGCGGCCGAAAAAGCGGCGTTCGACAAGGCGTTGGCTGGCGAAAAACTAACCGCAGCGGCGAAGGCCGCCCGGGAAGCGGACTTTCGTAAAAAGGCCGAAGGCGAAGCGCAAGCTCTGCGCGGAGCGCTCGCCGGACTCGGCAGCAAGGTCGCCGAGACGGAAAAACAGCTGAACGACGCCAAAGGCCGCGAGGGCCGGTACGTCGCATCGATCGACAAACTGGCGAAAGAGAACCAGGATCTCGGCGAGAACTTAAAACGCGCCCGCGAACTCGCGGAAGCGAAAAAGAAGCTCGTCAATAACATCAAGAACAACTTCAAACGGTCCGGGATCAAGGCCGACGTCGACGAAAAGACCGGCGATGTATTTTTATCCTTCGGCGACGACTACTTCGAATCGGGACGTGCGGATCTGAAGGATTCGATGCAGCGACGGCTTGAGAAATTCATCCCGCAGTATTCAAAGTCGTTATTTGACGATCCGAACACGGCCCAGAATATCTCAAGCGTCGAGATCATCGGGTTTGCGTCCTCGACTTACAAAGGAAAGTACGTAAATCCGCAGTCGTTGCGACCCGAAGATAAAGAAGCCATCAACTACAATCTTAAGTTGTCGTTCGATCGGGCGAATTCGATCTTCAAGCATATCTTCGACCCTTCCAAGCTCCAGTATCAGCACCAGAAGAATCTTCTGCCGCTCGTGAAAGTGGTCGGCCGAGGATATCTGCCGGAAGGAAAGTCGGCGGCCGAAGTCCCTTCCGGGGTCTCGGAGCGGGAGTTCTGTAAGAAGTTCAACTGCGAAAAAGCGCAGAAGGTCATCATTAAATTCAATCTCAAAGAATAGGTTAAAGGAGGGAGTACCCCATGGAATCAACAGGTATAGTAGAAGTCTTAGTCACGGACGTAGCCGGCGTCGCGAAAGCGGTGCTCTTGCCGACACTGGTCGTCCTCTTCTTCGTAGGGACGTTCTTTAGGATCTTGGTGTACTACACCGTGAAACGTAACGAATGGTTCGCCCGCGAGTTCGAAAAGCGGATGAACAAGTTCATCGAGGCGGATCGGCCGACCGACAAACATTCTTTCTACGTAACCGTGAAACGCCTGCTTGAGCGGACGTATTACGAACTCTTCGAAGTTCGCGCGATCATGCGTCGGCGCAAGCTCGATTACGTGATGGCGCCCGGCGATCGGCTCTTTTTGATCCAGGCCGGATCGGCGTTTCTCGTGAAGGACACCCTTCGCCAGATTCGATTTCTTCGGTACGGCGGTGAGCGTCCGCGTTTCGTCGAGATTTCCAAGACTGTTTTTCAAAATAATCCTTGTTTCAACCGCGTGTTCGGCATTCTGCCGGCCGCGCCGGTGAACGACGCACTGAACGTGTTGCCGAGTATTTTCATCATCGGCGGTATCTTCGGAACGTTCATGGGGATTATGAAAGCCCTTCCGGAACTCGGCGGGATGGACCTTGCGAACGCGGAAGCGACCAAGCTCACGATGGGTGCGTTTTTGACCCGTCTCTCGTTCTCCATGGCGACTTCGATTGTCGGGATCTTTCTTTCGGTCGTGATGACCTTGATCAACACGTTCCTCAATCCGGAACGGATCTTCATGGAAGTCGTGAATCGTTTCGAATACTCGATGGAATTTCTCTGGCAGCGTTGCGAAACCAACGAAGTGCCGGCGGATATCCCGAATTTCGACGAGAACCGCGACGCAATCGAAGCGCTTGCCGAGTATTCGGTCGAGCAAGAAGTTTCGAAGCACCACGATAAAGTCGAAAAATTGACGGAGACCAAACCGGTTTCCGACGCGGTTGCGAAGACTGCGCAGGCGATGATGGTGAACCGGGCGATGAACGCCACGCCACCACGTCCTCCAGGTCAAGGCGACGGCCAAGGTGGCCAGGCCGCCTAGTTGTTCCTCAACTGTTTTTAACGTTTTACCGATCTAGGGAGTTATGTCGGAGACAGATTCTTCGAAGAGAATTCGGCTTACGGTGGAAGGGGGTCCGACCCGGGAATTTCCCGGCGATCGGACCTTCGTCATCGGTCGATCTCAGGTTGCGGATTTTAGTATCCCGCATCCCAATCTCAGCCGCGAACACGTTCGCGTAAGTCTTAAGGACGGCGAGGTTTGGATGGAGGATCTAGGTTCGGCGAACGGAACGTTCGTCCAGGGCCAACGTATTCCTGCGAAGGCCACCGTCAAGATCAAGCCGGGCTATCGGGTTTTATTGGGCACGGGAAGTAACGTGATCGTCCTCTTCGAGGCGGTTGACGGCTACGAACCGCTGCCGGATCCAGAGCCGAAGGGAGATGTCGACCTACCGACGGCCCGCGAGCGAACGCTTGCCGCGATCACGAGGAATCAAGCCGCCCGCGCGGCGGAAACTCCGGAGGAACGGGAGCGGACCCGTAATACCATTACCCACGGCAAGTCCGTCAAGATGGAGCTCGATTTCCCCCAGCAGCACTTCCCCCACGAAGTGAAGAAGGAAAAAGTCGCGGAACTTCGGATCATCGAAGCGAAAAAACAGCGCGTGATCGAGGACATCCAATACAAGGAACGGGAAGTCGACGACCTGCGCTCGAAGATTCGCGATATGCGCGAGGAGTCCCTCAAGCTCAAGGAACAGACCGAAGGCTACAAGCGCGAAGTCCAGCCGCTGGCCGAACGGAAGGCGGATCTGGAGAAATGCGTCGCCGAGCTCGACGTAATCTACGAAGAAAAGATCGATACGTTAGAGACTGGATTCCGCGAGCTCAAGGCGACCTTGGAAGAGTCCCAGGCCGTGCGCATGGCGCGCTCCGATAAGGAATACAAAGAACGCGTGCGGAAGCTAGACGAGGAATACGCGCGTAAGCTCCAACAACTCGAAAACGAGACCGAATCCGTCCGCGGTGAAGGCGAACGCCTGCGCGATACCCTCATTCAGGAAAAGAAAACACTCGAAGAAACGCTTCGCAGGGTGCGCGCGGAAGCGCAAGAAGTCGAAGCGGAACGTCGTTTGCTTCAGGCGCGGGTCGATACCGAAGTCGCGCAGCTGCAAGGGCAAAAACAGAAACTGGAAAACGAAATCGAGTTTTTGCGCCGCGACCGGGAAAAACTGGGTCTTGAAGCGCGGTCGATCGTCGAGCACGGCAATGCCGAGCGTGCGCGCCTGGACGAGGCGCGCCGAGCGGTCAAAGAAGCCAAGGCGGAATACGAGCAGGTTCGCGCGACCATCGCCTCCATCAAATCGAGCGAAGAAAAAAATCTGCTTCGGATCGAGGAGCTTCGGCAGAAAATCGTCGAACTCGACGGACGGGCCGAAGGGATTGCGGGCGCGCTTCGCCAGGCCGAAGAGGACGGGGCAGCGATTCGCAAGCGCGCCAAAGAAGAAGCGGAGGCCGAGCGCGCGGCCTTATTGAAAAAGACCGAGTCGGAAACCACCACCCAGCTGAAGACCGCGCGCGAGCACGTCGAAGCGCAACTTCGTTTGGTCGAGCAACAGGCGACCGAACGCCTGCAAGCGGCCGAGCAGCAGGCCAAAACCCAACTTCAAGCCGCCGAATTCCAGGCGAGCGCAAGAATCCAGGCCGCCGAGGCGCAATCGACCGCACGAATCAATTCCGCGGAGATTCACGCCGCCACGCTGATTGCCAATGCGGAGACGGAAGTCGCGAACCACACCCACAAAGGCCAGGCCGAAGCGAACACGTTGGTTGAAACGGCCAAGCGTGAGGGTGATCAGTATTACGAGGCGAAAAAATTAGCCGCCGACGAACTCTATCTCCAGGCCTGCGCGCGGGCGGAGGAGGTCGAGTCGGGAACTAAAGGCCACTCCGAGCGCGCGATGGCCGAAGCCCACCTCCAGATCGAGACCAAACGTAAACAGTTCGAGTCGGAACTGAACGATATGCGCCGGAAGAACGAACAGGAGATCCGCCAGGTGCGGGCGAATGCCTTAGCCGACATCGAAGCGGCTCGTGAGCGTGAGGCGCGCGAATTCACGACTAAACTTCGGAGCCGCGCGAAGGAAATCGGAGATCAGATCGAGCGCATCGTGGGATCTAAACTCACCGCCCAGCTCGGCGTGACGATGGATCCGGTTTCACTGCGTGCTTTCTCCGAGGAGATCCATCATATCGTCGGCACCGTCATCGGAGGCGGCAAAGGCAGCAAAAACACGTCTAAGACCTCCACCAATATTGAAACCACTCTGAATAACGTCCTGCCGGCGGATACCCAGGCGCGCGATCGCGCCGTCCAGTATTGGAAGCGCATGGGAATCGCTGCCGGCGTTTGTTTCGTGCTCCTCATGGGTAAGATTCTTTTCCCGGGCGTCTACTCGAAAGTGGGAACCGCAATCGGCAGCGCCCTCGAAATCAAAGACAATACGGACGCCGTGGTTCGACGAATGCTTCGCGAGCGGCAACTCTCGATGACGTTCGTCACCGAACAAGATCAACAATTTCGGGATTCCTATACGGACAATATCCTTTATACCGAAGGCTTCATCGAGATGAAGGAAGACGTCGAGACGCAAAAAGTTTGGACGCTTGGCTTGAATAAGTTTTTTCAAAGCGAGCTGGGTCTGACCGAAAAGGCGATCGTCCAATTCGGTTCCGCCGAAGGCCGCGTCGTCCGTGAACTGATCGAACTGCGGGCCAATATCATCCCGGCCGCGTCCGAGGCCGGAATCCAAAAGATGCGCGAAGGCGAGGCACCGGTTTTGAACGAGATGAAGTTCATCGTGCGTTCCGACGCCAACTGGCAGAAGTTCCTGGCCTATCATCGCAATTTCTATCAAAAGTACGCCGAGACCTTCATTAACCGGGCTCCTGCGTCGACCCCCGCAGCGGAATAATCCGCCTTCACTCGAGTCAGTAAAACCTCTCCCACGGCGAGTCGTGTAATCGGGTCTCTTCCCTGCTTAAATTCGAGGTGCCGGCTGGTCCGCATCTTTTCTCCGATCCCATGAAAGGGAATTCATCTTTCTTTCATAGGTCCCTCAAGTCTCGGGCCTATTCTTAAATACAAGGCATGGATTTGCCGGAAGGAGACCAGTATGGCTAATTTAGCAACGGACCCTCGAGCGCTTGAGGAAAAACTGTCCGCTTTCGCGCATCGATTTCCTGTATCGGGCCGCATCGTCCATTCGTTAGCAGGGCAATTCGGAGGCGTAGAAGCGTTGATCGATACCCTGCGTTCGGGTGGATTCGCGGAAGAATCAGAGGTTTGGATGCGAACCGGAAAACCGAAAGCGATGTCCCCCGACGCCGTTCGAAGTTTGTTCGGGGAGCGTCTCGATTCGGTTGCGCTGATGTTGGGTATTCCTCGCGAATCGGTTGAGATCCAGGCCGCGCTTGGTATACCGAAATTTTTCTCGAGTATCGGACAGGAAGACGAAAACGACCATTTAGGCCTGAGCTTCGGTTCCGCTCCGAAACGCTCGCGAAAAGACACCACCGCCGCTCGCAACGGCAAGGCCCATTATTGACGCTTGCGACTCTTGACCTTGATTTCAGGACAAAACCCCGGACGCGGCCCGATCTTCGGAAATCTCCGACAGACTTCGGGCCGTTTTTCGTAGACGGTGCAGAGTCGAGTCTGCGGGTCAAGAAAGACGCAGTCTCGGCCATTCCTCTGCTCTAAGATAAAGACGCCTGCCGTCGCGTGGTAACTCCTTACGATCCCTTGTTTGTGGAGGCGGCGGAACGATTTCTTGAGCGACGCGGTCGCCTCGTCCACGGAGAGGACTTCCAAGCGGATCAAATCGGCGGCACTCGTCTCGACGGGCAAGGTGCAACACCCGGCGAAGCAGTTTTCGCATTGGCGGGCGCTTTTAAAGGGGACCCACGTGGAAGGGCGATCGATGGAAACGGACATCGAAGTCCTTGTAACATAGTGATTTCAATGTGTCTTTGGCGACACCGCGCAAATTTCGGCCGGATAAGTTTTGGACATTGCTGAATTTCCAGTCAGTCCGCTTGCTCTAAGTGATTGATATGATTCGAAACAGGGTGGCACGTTCGTCGCTATATAGAAGGTATGAAGACCTTCGCCCAACGCTTGATTTGTGCTTTTGCAATCGGACTCTCGATGGGATCGGCTTTCGCCGAATCGAAAGAACCAAGCCGCAAACCGGCCAATAACAGTTTCAATGAAGCCCGCGGACTCACGAGTCGCGAAATGATCTCCGGCGACGAAGTCTACGCCGAGACGGAAACGTTTCTAGTCCGCTCTACGAAGGTCGCTCAAGTGATCGGCGCTATGGATAAACTCGGTCTTTCTGAGGACGTCGATTTCGCTTGGTTGAATAAGCTTCCGAACGCCAAGATCGTGAATTTCGTCTGCTACAGCTCTGACTGCCACGAGTGGGCGAAAAATCGCCTTCGGGTGATCACGAAGGCGCCCGCCCGTCCTGAAGAAGCCCTCGGTCTGCAGTGGAAAGACCCTTCGCTGGAATCCAAGCACAAGGAAATCGAGACTACGGAAGACGAAAAAATCAAGATTCGCCATCAACTCCGCTACACGCGCGCACGCGCCGGCTGATCACTCCGCCGTAAACGACGGGTAACCGTAATGCCGAGCGGGAACGAAGGTCTCCTTCACGGTCCGCGGGGAAAGCCATCGATAGAGATTGAGCGGGCTGCCCGCCTTATCATTGGTGCCTGACGCCCGCGCGCCCCCGAACGGTTGCTGCCCGACGACCGCCCCCGTGGGTTTATCGTTCACATAAAAATTCCCGGCGGAGTGGGTAAGGGCTTTGGTCATGGTCTCGACCGCATACCGGTCCTGGGCAAAGACCGCTCCGGTCAACGCATACGGCGACGTGGCGTCGCAGACCTTAAGCATTTCCTCCCACTTCGCGTCTTCGTAGACGAAGGTCGTCAGCACCGGGCCGAAGATTTCCTCTTGCATCGTCCGGTAGTGGGGCGAGATCGTTAAAAGGAGCGTCGGCCGAACGAAGTAACCGACTTTCCGATCTGCCGTTCCGCCCGCTAAGATCTTCGCGTCCGGGCTCGCGCGGGCTTCGTCGAGGTAACCCGAAATCTTCGTGAAGGAACGCTCGTCGATGACGGCGTTTACGAAATTACGAAAATCGCGCACGTCCCCGAGCTTGAGTTCGTTGATTTGTTCGACGAGGCGCCCTTCGAGTTTTTCCCACAGTGAGGCGGGGATGTAGGCGCGGGACGCGGCGGAACATTTCTGACCCTGAAATTCGAACGCGCCTCGCACCAGACCCGTCGCCAAGGCGTCCAGATCCGCCGATGGATGGGCAAAGACAAAGTCTTTTCCTCCGGTTTCGCCCACCAGGCGGGGATAAGTGGCGTAGTTCGCGATATTCTCCCCGACCCGCGACCAGATCGAGCGAAACGTCGGAGTGGATCCGGTAAAGTGGATGCCCGCGAGTTTCGGATGTACGACGAGAACGTCGCTGGTCATCGGTCCGTCGGCGGCGATTAAGTTAATCACTCCGGGCGGTAATCCCGCGGCCTCGAAAAGCTTCATCGTATAGTGGGCGGCCAACATCTGGGTGTCCGACGCTTTCCACACGACCGTATTGCCCACCATCGCGGGCGCGGCCGGAAGATTCCCGGCGATGGCCGTGAAGTTAAAGGGCGTGATCGCGAGAACGAAACCTTCGAGGGGCCGCCACTGCGTCCGATTCCAAATCCCTGGCGCGGAAGCGGGCTGTCCTTCCAAGATCTCTTGGTAGAAAGAGGCGTTAAACCGAAGAAAATCGATCAATTCGCAAGCGGCGTCGATTTCGGCTTGGTACGCGTTTTTGGATTGTCCAAGCATGGTCGCGGCATTCAGGGTGTCGCGCCACGGTCCCGCCAAAAGATCCGCCGCTTTCAGAAAGATTCCGGCGCGCTCATGCCAAGCCATGTTCTCCCAGTCGGCCTTCGCTTTTAGTGCGGCTGTGGCCGCGGCCTCCAGCTCTTTCGGGCCGGCCACGTGGAATTCCGCCAGAATTTCGCCGTGAGCATGGGGCATCACGACTTTGCGGAGGTTCCCGGTGCGGACTTCTTTGCCGCCAATGACGAGAGGAATTTCGATCCGCCGCGTCCCCGTTTCGCCCGCCATTTGTTCCAGGCGGAGTTTCAAGCGTTCGCGTTCGGGGGAACCCGGCGCGTAAAATCGGGTGGGCTCGTTTACAGGGACTGGGATGCGGATTCCGGCGTGAGTCATGACCATTTTCTAACCTATCTCGGGATTCGAAACCAAAAAAACGCCGGGGCCCAGAACGGTTTAAGCTTTCAGATACCTCTCGCCGATAGGCCTATGGCATCTTTAAAGCTAAGAGCCGGACCACCGTGAAAGAACATACCAGTCGATTCCTAAAAGCGATTTCCTACCTCTACTTGGCCTTTCCGGTCACGTATCTGATTTATATTTCAATCATATTTAATATCCCGTCAGAACGAGTCGTGAAAATTTCTTTTAGCTTCTCGTACTGGATGCTTTCCCTCTCTGGGATTGCCGTCGGTTATGGGTTGAAGGAGATGACTCGGTGGGCTTGGGCAGTGTTTCTCTTGAATTCGTTTCTCGTTTCGTACGCTAACGCGCTCATCGCGATGCGCTATTCCGAATCGAACAATTCGTTTCTCGCGTTTCTCGTTTCAATCATTTTTTTAATGATTCTCGTTTTCCGTCTGGGGAAAGAAGTCCGCGTTCCGTATTTTCTTCCCCGGATTCGGTGGTGGGAATTAAACCCCCGTTACAAGCTCTCCGTCCCCGTTCGCGTGGAACGGGCGGAATCGGGATACGAAGGGGAAATCCTTGATCTGTCGATGGGTGGATGTTTCATCAAGACCCGCCTCGACATGTTACAAAACGAAAAAATTCTCGCGCGTTTCACGCTTTTTGGCGAAGCGGTCGAAATCGGCGGTACGGTCGTTTGGCGCAGCCAAAGCTCGGTCACCCATCCGAAGGGCGTCGGTGTAAAGTTCGACGAACTCAATAAGGCCCAGCGCGAAGTCATGAAAGCGGCAACCCAGCATCTCAAGCGGATCTCGGCGATCCAAAACTCACGCAACAAAATGTCTCCGGAAGAATTCAACGAGAAGATGGCGAAGATGAAAAACCATCGATTGGCCGTGAGAAAGCCAGCCGCGACGTCCGAAACGGAATCCTTAAGAGGATGAGCAATACGCCTCAAGACCTGGAGTTCTTGAAGGAAGCGCTTTTGGAGGCGCGCCTCGCCGCGGACGACGACGAAGTGCCGGTAGGCGCCGTCGTGGTGTTCGAAGGTAAAATCATCGGACGGGGGCGCAACCGCCGTGAAAAACTCCAGTCGGCGATTTCTCATGCGGAGATCCACGCCCTCGAAGAGGCTTCCCGAACCCTCGGCAGTTGGCGGTTATTGGACTGCGATCTCTACGTTACGCTTGAGCCGTGTCCGATGTGTTTGGCCGCTTCCCAGCAAGCGCGAATTCGCAGGGTCGTTTACGGTGCGGTCGATCCGAAAGGGGGGGCCTTAAGCCTGGGATACCGTCTCCATGAAGACGCGCGGACCCACCATCGGTTCCAAGCTTCGTTGATCGCGGACGAAAAGTGCGGCGGGATTTTGACGGAGTTTTTCCGCGCAAAACGGAAACCGGAGTGATCCCGGGGGGTTGCCGAAAGCCAATAAAGAAGAGAAACTATTCTTCCGATACGGAGTGATCGGGAACACTTCCCGAGAAGGAATCAAGGCGACATGGACGAGCCTCTCTCTCTACCCAAGAAAAAACCCAGTTTCGGCGAAATCGAAGACGTCGTTTCGATCGGCGCTTTATTGCGACCTACGATCGTAAAAGCGGTCTCCGAATTAAAGACCGAAGAACTCGAAGGATTTCTCGCGCACATCATTTCTGCTGAACGTGAGTTGGCGGATGGTCAGCGCGATTTCCGGGCCCGGTTCTCCGGAGCGCAGGAAGTGTTGCGTTCGCTTTATCCGTACGCGCCGATCTGGCGGTTCATCGTGGGACGGATCGAAGAAACGTGGAAAGAGGCACCAGAGCTTTCGGTGAAGGAACTTTCCCTCGTCAGCCTTCTTCTCGGAATCATGCTCGAGGAAACGCAGTCACGCATGGCTCAAAAGAAATCGAAGCGCGCCGCCTGATTCCTCTCCGCAAATCCGCCGCCTGCGGTTAAATTCGGTGAATGAATCCGACCCTCAAGTGCGCCTTTTCGTCGTTGAGTTTGTCCGCGTCCGTCGACCAGCAAACGGGAAGTCTTTCCGTTTTTGACGTCGTAGACGAGATTCGTACTCCTCAAGTTCCCATCCACATGCAGTCGCTGGTATTAACTCTGGTTTGGGAAAAGATCGCGGCCCACGGCCATTTCGACGGGCGGGTCTTCATCCACATCGTCACGCCCGATAGCAAACAGGCTTTGATCGGAAACGGCGAGCTTAAGCTTCCTTCCGACCAGCGTCGTGTGAAAGCCCTTTTCCGCTTGGGCGGGTTTCCGCTGCTGCAGTTCGGGTCCCATCGATTCGTGGTTTCGTGGGTCAATGCTGCGGGCGCGAAAGAGGGTGAGAACCTGATTGATTTCGACGTGGTCGAGATTGCTTCTCCTAAGCCCGAAGGGGGATCTGAAAAGCCGCCGGTAGCTCATTAAGGCGTGTTTTCAATTTTTCAGTCATATCATGACACAAGCCGTGGCAACGATGCCGGCGTAGTGACGTGAAAGCTTCTCATCCCGCGTGGCCACGCCTCGGTACTGCTTCAAGGAATAGAAGGCGTTCTCAACACGGTGACGGAATCGGTGAATCTTCGTCTTCAATTTGCTGGGTTCTTTGCGGTTAATTTTTTAGGGAATGATCGCGTTCGATCCGAGTTCGTGGATCTTTTCTCGGACTGCGACGGAGTCGAGGTTCTGCGCCGAAAAATTTTTTTGCTCTAGATACGAATGATCTTGACGGGGTTTGTGAGTAAAAAATTTAAATTTACCCCGAGTT
>CAZAKW010000022.1:15729-17031 GCA_964485835.1 uncultured Bacteriovoracaceae bacterium | reverse complement strand
TGCGAGCATCTTCGTTACGCACGGAGACTGGAGAAGGCTGCAACTTTTGAATCCCGCCCGAGTCCGCTAGCTTCGATTCGAACCACACTTCCATCGTAGGAACCTCTAGCTGCAGAAAGGCCGATTCGGGAGCCGTTCTTTGCAAGAACCTTGGAACCTCCAAGTGGCCAAGACCCGAAGAATGGGCCGTCTTTGCGATCGCTCCTCCCTTGCCGAAAAGACCGACCATCGTCGCTATCAAGACCGCGAACACGAATCCGGAAAAAATGCGCTCGACAATCCACATCCGCTCCTGAAAAAGAGGCGCTTCGTCAATCCAATGCTTGCTCACGCGCCGAACTGCCCGTCGAGTTTCTTGGGCTTGGGAATCGCGCTGATTTGGCCGGTCTCCTCAATTCGCGCCTCCGAGGCGCCCGATATCTGGGCAAGGCCGGCCTTACGAAGGCCCGCGCGAAGCTCCTCTATGGTGAGACCTTCCGCTTCCAAGGCTTCGAGATCGATTTTTCCGTCCCGTATAAGTTTTGTGGCTCGACCGCGCAACCAATGGCGATAAGCGGGAAACTTTCGACAGAGCCAAGTCTGGGCCCGATGCATCAGGAGGGTCGTCCCGACAAAGATCATGGTTTCCGCGCCCCCTTCAAGTAGAGTCGCTTTCTGAATGGCGACCGCCATCGAAATCAAAATAATTAAGTCAAAAGTCGTCACATGGCCTGCATGGCGTTTACCCGCGAGGCGAAACAACCCGACGACAAGAACGTAAAAACCGCAGGCGTAAAGGAACTGCAAGACGAACGAATTCATGACTACCTCGAGTGAAGAAGTCGCAAGTTCGATGCCGGAAGAAATGCCACGTCCGAGATCGCGGCTTCCCTAGCCCACGAAGGACTCACGCACTTCCGCGATTAATGGTGGGCCCTTTGCTCACGAGTGCGGGCGGCTTTTTTTGCGGCGGCCGAACGGGCGGCGTGGCTCATCGTCGATTTAGAACCACCTTTCTTGGACGATGTCCTTTTAGAAGCTTTCCCGCGTCCAGAGCCCGCTTTCTTTCCGCCTCCGTCTTGCTTATTTACGGTGGCGTAAGCGATCTGCTCCGCACGTCTCTTGGACTTTCCGCTTTTCTTCGCGCTGTCCTCGATGTGCTTGGCTTGTCGCTTTTGTTTGTCTGTATAACTCGACTTATCTCCTTGGGGCATAACTCCTCCTTGGCGTAGTTTTTCTTGGCGTAGTTTTTTCGATGGCCTCGGCTTTTTGCCATCGGGTTCTGTCATGAAAGGCGATTCCGACCGAGCTGGGCCGGCTCGG
>CAZAKW010000022.1:0-15719 GCA_964485835.1 uncultured Bacteriovoracaceae bacterium | reverse complement strand
GGGGGGGGCGGGCGGTGTCCCACCCCCCCCACGGTAATGCCTTATTGCTGCTGTTGGGAACGATCACCGCTTTGGCGAGATCCCTGTCCTGTTTTTACAGAGGTTCCGGACTTATTCGTCCCACCCATTTGCTTATCGGACTGTTGTTGACGGTCGGTGTTTCGCGCTCCGGACTGGCGGATATCCTGATTGTTTTGATTTTGTTTCTGCGCCTGGTTTTTGTTCTGACTCTGATTTTGGTTCTGGGCCATGTCTTCCTCCTAGGTTGAAGTTACGGGTTACCTAAGGGAATACTGCAATCAGAATACCACCGCGGAATCCTCACGCGTTCCGCCACCTACACCGCGGAAGTCGAGGATACAGGATTCCGCTTGGGCAAGAGAATCGAGAAAGCCGACCCTTTTTCAACGCCCGACTCGAGCGAAATCTTTCCTCCGTGCAATTCCACGATTTGGGAAGTGATATAAAGCCCCAATCCCAATCCGCTATAGGTACTGGTATTCACAGCGCGTTCAAATCGCTGAAAAATACGGGCTTGGTCTTCGATCGCGATCCCAATCCCTTCATCACGTACGACAAGCCGGACCCGGTCATCTTCGTCGGACAGCTCGACGCGAATCGGACGACGCGCTCCGTACTTAAGCGCGTTCGTGAGGAGATTAACGAAAACTTGCTCGATTTTTCCAGGATCAGCGCTCACCATCAACCGATCGGGGCCCATCAGATTAACCGGCGCACCAACTTTTTCAATTTCCCATTGAAAACGGGACAAAATTTCTTTGATCAATGCGGATAAATTAAATTCCTCATATTGAAGTTCCAACCGGCCGCTATTGATACGCGAGACTTCCAACAAGTCTTCCACCAACCGAGTCAATCTAGTCACCATGCGGTCGGAGGTCGAAATAAAATTCTCTACCCGCGCCGGATCGACGCTAGTACCGCCTTCTAGGGCGCGCCCCAGCATCTGGAGCTGCATCCGCAAAGGGGTCAATGGTGTGCGCAACTCGTGAGAGGCGATACTCAAGAAGTCGTCACGGGTTTGGACCGCGAGTTTCGCTTCTTGAAAAAGACGCGAATTCTCGATCGCATAGCCCGCACGACGCGCGAGATCCTCCGCTAATAATTGTTCTCTTCTGCCATACACTTCGTCAGCGCGTGAACTGATCAACGAGAGCACGCCGACGACGTCACGACGCACGGAAATCGGCACACAGAGTGCGCTTACGATTTCAATTTGGCTGGCCCCCTCCTTCCCAAGCCACTCTTTAGCAGCCGGGACACCCGCGCCAAAATCAGGGAAAAGAACCGACTTTTGCTCGGAATGGACATCCGCCAGAACCTTCGAATCCGCGATGCGCTTAGGTGCCTCAAGCTGCATCCGTTCGATCAGCCCCGCCGTTCCAGCGAATGACGTTCCTATGGCCTCACGACGGACTTCTCCGTCAGCGCCGAAGAGGTCGATCACGCTCCAGTCGGCAAGGTAAGGAACTGCGGCATTCACGACTTTCCTTAGAATAACGTCAAGATCCAAGGTTTGGGCCAAGTCCTCGGCCGTTCGCGAGATGAACTCAAGCCTGCGGATCTCCGCCTCGATGCGGGCTTTGCCTTCGCTCTCTTTGAGATTTAAAGAAGCGACGACCCGATTGAAAGCGTCCGTCACTTTACCCAGCTCGTCGGCACTCAAAATTGGAGCCTGGTAATCCGAGTTACCCGCCGTAATTCGATCGGTGGCATCGGTCAAATTCTGCATCGATGCGGCGAGACCCCGAAGAAGCGGGACAAGCAACGCGAAGAGAAGAATAAAAAAGGAAATATCCAATACGGAGGTGACCACGAGCGGAAACCAACGATCCCCGTAAACGCGATCGAACGAAATATCCGCTCGCTCTTTCAGAAGCAGTTGCAGCTTTCTCAGTTCCTCTTCCGTTTCGAGCGAGAATTGATTGGCAACGAGGAGCCGTGCTTCGAGGCCCTGAGATTTTACCGGCGGTCGCACCTCTCCCCATGCTGATCGCCGAATTCCTATAAGCCGAGCGATGATTTTTCCGCCGCCTTCCAAGTGACCCACGCGACTCGCAGAACTTTCCGCGGCTTTCAAATTCTCCACAAACGCCGTGCGTTTCGCCGGATCGGGCTTTTCGGCGAACGAACGCAAAGCTTCCATCGCCGCATTCAGACTTGCGCCGGTGTGATTGATCGCGTCGAGCCCTTCATTGGTCTCGTTGATCTCCTGCAAACCCTCGACCATTCTCCGGTTCGTCCAATAAGTACTGGCGAAATCGGCGATCATGATCAAAGGCAGCATAGAAGCGAGAAAAATAGTGCGTCGGATGATCGACGTCCGCATCTGAAACGCGGCCAATTTACTGCTCCTCGGGAAAGATTTCGACGCGCTTGACTCTCGTCGATCGGATGGTAGCACGCTCAGGGATGTAACCGATCGCCCCAGCCAGCCGCGAAACGAAAGCGATCACCATGTCGGGAGTCGCGACTTTAATAGGTGCACTATTGCCGCGATACTGCATTTCACGAACCCAAAAAACTTCAAGTTCGCGAGGAGATTTTTTGATGATTTGATCCAGGAAAGAAGTGCGGAGCGGGTGGCCCGCCTGCCAGTCGATGAAACGAACCGGGGTGCCGTCCGGCCACTGACTCCGCCGTTTGAGAAAATAATCCCGAACCTCGTCGGCCGAGAGAGCTCCGATCGGGTTTTGTTTGTTCACGACGAAGACGGGTTTTTCACCCCCGAAGACATTGGCTGATAAAAGCATGATAACGACGCCCAGGAGTCTCATCAGAACGCCACCGCCGCGGAAAGATCCAGCGCTGAAAAGTCCCGATTTCTTCCACCGGGAACCGCGGTCGCACCGACGTAATCCAGCTTTACGATGCCCGCGCGGTAGCGTGTGAAGGCTGTGGGCAACCAGTTGACTCCGAAACCATATTCTACTTTATGAAAAGGATCGGGCAAAGTGGCTAACTCGGCCGTTCGATTGAGAGCGGAATCCGCGTAGTCGACAAAGGTATAAACCAAGAAGTCTGAAGTGAGCGAGATGCTGGGCTCTATATAGATATTCCAAGGATCTCCCGCATCCGTAAACCTCCGCGCCCATTCCGAAATGACCGTCACGCTCCCCAATCGTAAACGCGCGTCCACACCTAAAGTGGTGGCGCTACCGACACCGCTTTTCCCGTTTTGAGTGGAAAACCCTAGATGAACCGCCTCTTCAGTCGACTCCCACCAAGTTCGCCCACCGACCCCTAGCATTTGGGTGCGACTCACATGGGGGAAAGTATACGCGTCGTACCCAAATCGTCCGGAAGCGGTCACAAATTGTCCGGAGGCGCGGACTCCTGACCAAAGAGGTTCGACCAAGTTCTGAATTCGCATCAACTGTGGTCCTCCACGGCGAACAAACAAAACAAGTTCTCGTTGCTGGAGCGCGAAACCAAAAGGAACGTAGCCCAGTCCGGCAAGAAGTCGGAAGCCGTCGTCACGATAATACTCGATATAGCCCTGGGCGGGCACCGCACCAATGCTAAGACCACGAAACTGCCGACTGCTTGGGAGCCCGACACTACTCGCATTCGGATCGTTATCGAAATTAACGGCGGGAATGGAAAGCGCGGTAAGAAACTGGCTCACAAATTTAAATTCACTCGTGAAAATTGCGGAGATATTGATGCCGAGGACATTACTTCCCGATGCCAACTGGAAAGAAGTATCCCGTCCGTCGATACCGGTTACCGCGGTTTCAAAAAAACCCCCGAGCGAAAGGCGCTCGGGCAAAAAAGAGCGAACTGATCCCGTGCGTTCAGCCGCTTCGAAATAAAAATCGTCCTGCTGATCTCGCAATTGCTCGAGTTCAACCCGCAAGGCGTCGAGTTGAGATTGAAGCTCCTCCGGAGTCGCCGCATGCACGACCGACGAAGCGAGAATGCTCGACAAAAAAAGAACGACCCTGATGGTGCGGAGAGGAGAACGCATGAGTTCGGACTATTACAAGTCCACTCCGCGGGCGCAAGCCACACGCGGCGAAGATCCAAAAAAAGCGGTGAGTTATACGTCAAACGCATCGCAACGTGAAATATCTCTAATAGAGTGAACGGCCGGCAAGCCCACACCTTCGTTCACGCTATTGCCCGGCACAAAATATGCTTCGAACTTCTTTAGGAGGAATGCCCGATGGTATTTGAGGATCGGCGCGAGGCGGGACGCCTTCTCGCTAAACATCTCGCTTCAATGAGATGGAACGATCCGATTGTCCTCGCTCTCCCAAGGGGCGGAGTGCCCGTTGCTTTTGAAGTTTCACAATCGCTGAAAGCGCCGCTCGATGTCCTGGTCGTGCGTAAGATCGGGGCGCCATCGAATCCAGAGTTCGGGATCGGTGCGATCACTGAAGGTGGTTACTCGTGGATCGACGAGCAGACTACTCGGCGCATTCAGGCGTCGAAGAGCGAAATCGACCAGACAGTCGCGCTGGAAGGCGCCGAGCTCTCGCGACGGGTGCGACGGTATCGACGCGGAGCGCTTCTTCCCTCCGTGAAAGACAAAGAGGTGATCCTCGTCGACGACGGGCTCGCAACGGGAGTAACCGCAAAGGTGGCCTGCCGCTATCTGCGCGATTTAGGAGCAAGACGCCTCGTTTTGGCCGCGCCGGTCGGTTTTCGCCACGCGATATCTTCGTTAAAAGAGGAAGTCGACGAACTCGTAATCTTGGAAACAGGCGAGACATTCTCCTCGGTCGGCCAATGTTACCTCGATTTTTCACAGACATCGGACGCGGAGGTGATCGAGCTTTTGAAGCAAGCCGGGATCGACCGCCTTCCTCCTCTATCCGATCCGAAAACAGCGGCGATCCAAAAGAATGCAAATCCACTGCGCGGGGTGAAAGACCTGAATCCACTGATCGATGATATCGCCCAATCCCGCGTCGTCATGCTTGGCGAAGCTTCCCATGGAACCCACGAATTTTACGAATGGCGCCGTGAAATCACCAAGGCTTTAATCGAAAGGCATGGGTTCGATTTTGTCGCCGTTGAAGGAGACTGGCCCGCGTGTTGGGAGCTAAATCAGTTTATCCAAGGCGATGGTCCCCGAAGTTCGCGCGACGCGCTCCGGGGCTTTCGGCGTTGGCCCACATGGATGTGGGCCAACCGCGAAATCTCAGGATTCGCGGACTGGATGCGGGCCTACAACCAAAAAGCAGGAGGCGAAGCGCCCGTAGGTTTTTACGGACTGGACGTGTATTCCCTTTTCGATTCAATCGACGCTTTGGTGGCCCAGCTGAAAACGGTCAATCCCGAGATGGCGTTGCGTGCACGCGAGAAATACGACTGCTTCGGACCATTTAGAGGAGACGAGCGTGCTTATGTGAAGTCGCTTTTTGAAACCCCTGCGGGTTGCAAGCGGGAGGCAGAAGAAATGTTGAACGAGATCCTTCGTCTTCGTACGACTGGGCTTCCCGGGCAGAGCGATGCACTTTTTGGCGCGGAACAAAATGCGCGGGTGATTCGAAACGCCGAGCTTTATTACCGAACGATGATTCAAGCGGGCGAACGCTCCTGGAACGTCCGCGATCACCACATGCACGACACTCTCGAAGTTCTTTTGAATCGTTATGGCAACGATTCAAAAGCGATCGTCTGGGGCCACAACACTCATATCGGAGACTACCGCGCGACTCCCATGCTCGAACATGGAGAGATCAATATCGGCGGGCTTGCTCGCGAACGATGGGGAGAAAAGAATGTTTCGCTGGTGGGTTTCGGAACGTATCAAGGGAAAGTAACTGCGTCTCCGGTGTGGGACGGCCCCGTTAAAACGCTCGACGTTCCACCGGGGCAGCCCGGAAGCTTAGAAGCGATCATGCATTCCGTATCAGAAGCCATCGCGGAACCTACCTATTTCCTCCTCCTTCGAAGAACGGAAACGAAAGACGGTCCCCTTTCCGAACCCGCCGACCACCGGGCGATCGGCGTGGTCTATCGTCCAGAACAAGAACGCTTAGGAAACTACGTACCCACGTCGCTCACGAAACGGTACGATGCCTTCGTCTTTATCGACGAGACGACGGCGCTGACTCCGCTGGCCCAGTCTTTCGATCGCCGCGAAATTCCGGAGACCTGGCCCCGCGGACTTTGATGCTCTCAGCGATGGCTGCCGAGTTCGCGATAAAAATCGATGAAGGGGCTCTCGTCAAACACCAGCGCAGACTTCTCCGCAGCACTTGGGAATTCGCCGTCGGCGCGAAGCTCTCCGGCAAGCTTCGAAACGTCGTGAGCAGTCACTTTCAGCAATCCGTATTCGATTCTCTGGTCCATGAGAGATTCGTTTTCACGCACTGCTTTCGACATGAACATCGTGCTGAGGTAAGTACGAAGATCGACGAGACGGGGTTCGTTCCCGTAATCAAAGTCGACTACGAAGTATTCACGATCCGGAGAGAATTTTCCCGATCGCGAATCGTCGGCAGGAACGATGAGAACGTAGTGATGGTACCAGGCTCCCGTTCCAAGTTCGCCACCTAGACGGGTGCGCGCATGGTAGTACCAAACGTGGCTATAGCCCCGGATCGCCAAATAAAGCGCGCCTCTCAAATCGATGCCCGAAGTGTGGGCATGGTCGGCGAATGCGCGAATATTGTATTGGCAGCGCCCGCTTTCGTATCCGGAGTCGAAAACCTCTTCGAAGAGGTTCCGAACGCCGTTCACATCGGCCCCGTATGTGACCGAAGGAAGGCAAGAAAGAGCGACGAAGAGTCCAGTGAATAAGCGCATAGCTTAGCTCGGT
Source organism: uncultured Bacteriovoracaceae bacterium (assembly GCA_964485835.1). GTDB lineage: Bacteria > Bdellovibrionota > UBA1018 > UBA1018 > UBA1018 > JACMQW01. Next base: position 8,923 of record CAZAKW010000022.1, on the reverse strand, counting down.
CACCTTTTAATCGGACGTAGTATGCAGGCCCCATTTACTGAGAAGCTTGAGGCGTCGCTTGTGCAATGACTCCCGAGCCGCTTCTAATACGTCTTGACCATCGTCGAGATGGTCGGCTCCGTCGATTTGAAATCCAGCGAATGGCCAGTCGACGTACGAGGAGGATAACTCGTGCTGATGAATTTCTAGAAATTCGTCCACGAGCTCACTGAATTCCAAGGCCGCACCCCGACTTCTCACGATTTTTGCGAGAGATGAAAAAAGTTCGAACACCTTCTGGTTGGACTCGACCAATTTTTCGGACAAACGCTTGCGTTGCCGATCCGTAAAAAAACGTCCCAACGCGTCCGTTAATTCCGCCGTCGAATCTTCGATGGATTCGAATACCTCGCGAAGCTCCGCGACTTCCGCGTACGGCAAATCCGAACTCGCGCGCGCAGAGGGAAGAACAATTCCGACGGCCACCAAGGATAACGAAAGACGAACCAAAAAATTCTGGGCTTTTAGCATAACAAAATCTCCAACCACGATTGCGCGGGAAAAACAGACGAGGAGCGCACCATAAGTCAATTAGACGCGATGCGCAATTTAGAACTCGCTTTCACATTAAACCTTTGAAATCACAGCATATTTATGAATTAAAATCGTGCGGGATCAGGACATTTCGTGTGGCCCCGGAGAAATCGGTCAAAATTCGAGTCGTGCCACGCCTGGAATTTAGGTAACTCGAGATATGGATGCTCACTGGCTTTTCAAACTTCGGGCGTTGTCACGGAAATTATCGGTACGCGCGGGCGCGTTCGCGGTAGGGGCGATCGGCGTATCGCTTGCGGCGATTTTTTTCGCTCCTTTTGTTCCCGACGTTCTCTCCAAGCTGGTGGGAGGGGACGCCGTCGATCGGATTCTCGCGATCATCTCTTCAAGCATGCTCGTCGTCGTGACTTTTTCGCTCTCGACGCTCGTTTCGACGTTCTCGGTCGTCGCTAACAGCGCCCCCCCGCGAGCGACGAAGTTAATCATGGAGGATTCGCGCGCGCACACCGCGCTTTCGACTTTTTTGGGCGCGTTTATTTTCAGCATCGTTTCGGTCGTCGCATTGTCTACCCGCTACTACGGCGAGAAAGGTCGAGCGATCCTTTTCATCATCACCATTCTGGTTCTGGCGGGCGTCGTTCTGACGATTATTCGGTGGATTGGGCAACTTTCGAATCTGGGACAACTCGGCAGCACGATCCAACAAGTCGAGAGAGCGTTTCGGAAGGCTCTCCACCAGAAGAGGACCCATTTCGAATGGCTCGTTTCCGAGACGGAGGAAGCACCTCCGACGGCGATTTCCGTATTCAGTCAAGCCCAAGAAGGAGGATTCATCCAATCCATCGATTTGAAGGGCCTCTCTCGAATTGCCGAAAGTGGCGATGTTGACATTTACATCACCGTACTCACCGGAACCTTCGTCTATCCCGACACGGTCATCGCTAAAGTTTCCGGTGCTTGCTGTGATGAGGATTTTCTGAAGGCTGTTCGCGACGCATTCCTGTTAGGTGAAACCCGAACCTTCGAGGACGATCCGCAGTTTGCTGTCGTCGTCTTATCGGAAATCGGAACGCGCGCCCTTTCGCCGGGTATCAACGACCCTGGAACCGCGATTCAAATCATCGGCTTCCTGACTCGGCTTTTTCTCTTTGCGCGCGTTCCGCGTAACCCTCCGGCGACCGACTGTTTCTCCCCTCGCCTCCACCCTCGCCATATCACCTCTCGCGAGCTATTCACCGATGCCTTCCGGGCAATCTCGCGCGACGGCGCGCATTTCGAAGAAGTCGGCGTCTTTTTACAGCAAAGCCTGGCGGCTTTGGGACGTTTTCCCGAATATCGCGATGCCGCTCACGAAATTTCGATTGAAGCGCTCCAACGCGCGAAATACGCAATTACCCACGCTCCAGACTATTTTCGGATCGAGCAAGCGACGTCACCGCTTGACGAGGATCGCTAAGGATTTTCGAGGCCTGCAAATAGTGGTCAGAGTTTGAAGTTTTCTAACCTCGGTGTTAACTTTTATCTAAATGCTCAAGTTCGTCGCCCTTCTCATCCTAACGATTTCGTTTTTTCTATCGACATTCGGCTTTGAAGGATTTGTAAGCGCCCATGGTGGGTGTGCTGATGCGACGACCCTTTCCGCGGCATCGACCGACTGCGCTTGCGACCACATTGGCTCCCTCCCGGTTTCGGAGGCAGATCCGAGTGGACCCCATCCGTGCCATATAGGTCACTGTTCTTTCACATTGAGAGCTTTTTCGACCGCCATTGCGGCCTCCACTCTCCTTGGCACGCAACCCGGATTGATCTTTCTTCGACATGAAGGCGGATTCCATTCGGACACTCTCCGCCCGCCCGCGCGGCGCTCCGATATTCTTACGGCTCCGGGCCTGGTTTAGACACCGGCCTTTTCATCACGAAATCCGCAGAGCCGATATCCGAGTTCGTCGCCATTAATCGAAAGTAGAAGGAGCGCTTCGCTCCACGACCCGGGGACCCGTTTATGAATCTCCCGTTGCTTGTTCTCGTTTTCGTCATATCAGCCCGAACCGCTGTCGCCACCGCGATAGAAAACCCTCTCTGCGGCACCGCAGCCAGCTTGTTTGAAGCGCTCGAATGCGTACGGGCAAACGAACCAGCGTATCGCGATGCCACAAACGCTGTCGCCGAAGCATCCGACCTCGAAAATACAGCCTATCGGTTGATCAATCCCGAATTTAATTATGAATATCTGAGAGGAAGTAGTTTGGGAGCCACCCAACAGGAAACCAATGCTTCGCTGCTTTTTACTTTCGAGTTAGGCGGAAAACGAGCGGCGCGCGCGACCCGCTTGAACGCCGAGGGCCTTAATCTTAAGGCGGACGCATTTGATCAAAAAATCACGGCTCTGACCGAACTGGGTGGAGCGCTCTTACGACTCAATCAACTCGAAAGGGAAAAGGAAGTCCTGCAAGAGTCCGCGGACACCTTCGGAAAAATCGTGCGCCTTTATCGAACGCGAGGCAAACTTCCGCCGGAGCAAAGGGTCAGCTTGAATGCCTTCGAATTAATCACGCTTGATTACCATCGAAAGATCCTCGAAACGGATACGGAACTTCTTCGCTTTCACCTACGTACGCAGCGTCTTTTCGGCCACCAAACGAAGGGGCAACCTCTCGAGGTGTCGCGATTCGTCGTCGACTTGAAGACGGCGGCGAAGTCTCTGGACGAATGGATTGAACACACGCCCGAGATGCTCAGGCTCCGTGCGGAACAACGAAAGGTCGAAGGAGATTTTGCCGTAGCCCGCGCGGAGACGTGGCCGGACCTGAAGATCGGACCCTCCTTTCGCCAAGTCTCGGCGGGACCGATCGCCTACTCCGCACTCGGAATGACGATCGCTTTTCCCATCCCGGTCTTCACCTGGAATACTTCCCTTCGATCATCGCGGGGAATGACTGAAAAACGGGTCTTCTCGAAAACCCATTGGGAAGCCCAAGACATTCGCGTGAAGTACTTGGCTACCCTCTCGCAACTTGAGAAGATCGCCAAACTCTTGCAGGAAACTCCAAGTGAAGCGGATATCCAGCGAAAGCACCGAACGACCGAATCCTTCTTTAGCCGGGGATTGGTGAGCGGCGCTCTTATTATCGAAGCGCATCGTTCACTCGTCGAATATTATGAGACCAAACACGACATGGAACGCCAATTCCTCCACGACGTGTTGAAGATCCAATCCTTGTCCATTCCGCGAGGCGACTCATGAACTCTCTATTTCTAACGGCCGTTTTTTCTGCTCTGAGCGCATTTGGGCACAGCGGCGGGGAAGCCGGCGTCGAAATCGGTCCGAAGAAAGGGATAACCGATGTCCAGGCGGACCAATCGTTTAAACTCTCGCCCGAGGCCATCGAAAACTTCGGAATTAGCGCATTACCCGTGGAGGGGGATACTCTATCCCTCCCCGAAAACGCTATTGTCCATGTATTGGAGCAATCTCAGATTTTCCGGATTCGCGACGGCTCCTTCAAGGCGATCGGCTTTGAGGTCCGGTCTAAGAACGCCTTAACCTGGACGATTCGCTCGAAGGAACTCCGACCCCAAGACAGAGTCGTAACCGGCGGAGTCGGTTTTCTTCGGATCATCGCCTCCCAGCTCGGAGAAACGCAGGCCGACCCGTGGCCCCATGGTGCCCATCATGATTAATCAAATCATTCGATTCTCCGTCGATCGGGCTTATACGGTTCTTTTACTTACCTTGCTGGCGGTCGTCGGCGGGATCTATTCCTTTCAACGCCTCCCGATCGACGCCGTGCCCGACATAACGAACAACCAAGTCCAGGTGAACTCGACCGTCGAGGGACTAAGCCCGGAGGAAATCGAGAAGCAGATTACTTTTTCGATCGAATCTTCGATGCGCGGACTACCCGGCGTCGAACACGTCCGATCCCTAACCCGTTTCGGTCTCTCTCAAGTCACGATCGTATTCAAAGACGAAGTCAACATCTACCTCGCCCGTCAGCTTGTCTCGGAACGACTCCAAGGAGTACGCCAAGATCTTCCCCGAGGGGTCGAAGCGAGACTCGGCCCGGTCTCAAGCGGGCTCGGCGAAATATTTCAATACGTCCTCGACTACGAAACACCGGCGACCGATCCAACGGAGCGTTTCAAGCAGCTTACGGAACTTCGCGCGATCCAAGAATGGATCGTAAAGCCTAGACTACTAACGACCGAGGGCGTCGCCGAGGTGAACACATCGGGCGGTTACGAGAAACAATTTCACGTTCAGCCCGACCCGAAACGAATGTCGGCCTTCGGAATTCACTTCGGCGAAATCCAAGAAGCAATCGAGAAGGTCAATCAAAACGTGGGCGGCGGATACGTCGAGCAGACGGCGGAGCAGTTCTTGGTGCAAGGAATCGGACAGCTTTCGGGGATCGAAGATATCAAGAACGTCCCCGTCCGTCGTCTCGAGAATTTTCGTATTATTCGGGTTAAGGACATCGCGACCGTCACCCTCGGCAAAGAACTTCGCACCGGTGCGGCGACCTATCAGGGACAGGAAGCACTTCTCGGAACGGTCATGATGCTCTTAGGAGAAAACAGTCGCACGACCTCTCTTCGAGTGGCCGAAAAGGTAAAAGAAATCCGACCTTTCCTTCCGAAGGGCACACACCTTGAGGTCGTCTACGATCGTTCCGACCTCGTCAATGCGACTCTCGATACGGTTAAACACAATCTCCTCATGGGCGCGGGCCTGGTCGTATTAGTACTCCTCGTCCTCCTCGGCAATGTTCGAGCGGCCATCATCACGGCGGTCACGATTCCCTTAGCTCTGCTCGGAACTTTTCTTTTTATGAAGCCCTTAGGGCTTTCGGGTAATCTTATGAGCCTGGGTGCGCTCGACTTCGGAATCATCGTCGACGGTACGGTGATCGTACTCGACCACTGTGTACGAAAGATTCAGGAGATCCGGCTAAAAGTCGGTCGCATTCTTTCGCGATCGGAAGTCAGGGAAGCCGTCTACGACGCCACGGTTGAAATACGAATGGCGGCTGGTTTTGGCGAACTCATTATCATTATCGTCTTCCTCCCTATTTTTGCCCTCGGTGGCATCGAGGGAAAGATGTTCGCACCGATGGCGGCGACTTTCGCAATCGCGGTTTTTTGCGCTTTGATCCTCTCTTTTACTACCGCCCCCGCCTTGGCGGCGTTATTGCTGAACGGATCTGCCGAAGATAAAGAACCTCGCGTGATGCATTGGCTTCGAATGGCGCACGAGCACACTTTCAAATGGATGTACGCCCGGAAGAAAACCGTCATTGGTTTTTCGATCGCTTCGGTCGTTTTTGGAATCGTATTGCTTGGGCACCGCGGTTCGGAATTTCTTCCCCAACTCGGCGAAGGTTCCTACGCGTTCCATATGATCCGTCCCGTCCGGATCGGACTCCAGCAATCTCTCGAATTCCAGAAGAAAGCCGATGGCGTGGTAAAGAGCTTCCCCGAAGTCTCCCACGTCTTTAGTCGCCTCGGAACGAGCGAAGTCGCCACGGATCCCATGGGAGTGAACGTATCGGACACGTATATCATGCTAAAACCGCGCGAGAAATGGCCTAAAGACCGGGGCGATCGTCACACTTATGAGTCCCTTGTCCAAACGATCATTGATCGCCTGGAGCGAAACGTTCCCGGCCAGACCTATCTCGCGTCCCAGCCGATCCAGATGCGCTTCAACGAGCTGCTCGAAGGAACTCGCGCAGACGTCACCGTGAAGGTCTTCGGTCCCGACGTGGATAAAATCGTATCGCTCGCGGACCAGATTCGCGACCTCTTGGTTGACGTCAAAGGCGCTGGAGACGTTGAAATCGATATTTCCGGTAAGATGCCTGTTCTCCAAGTGAAGGCCGACGAAAGCAGGCTCGCCGCGGCCGGGGGCAGCTTAACCGATGTTTTAGAAACGATTTCCGTCGCGATCGGGGGCCAAGAAGCGGGCCATGTCTACGAAAACGACCGGCGCTACCCGATCGTCATCCGGCTAGACGACGTTCTACGGTCTGACATCCATGCTCTGCGGGGTTTGCCCGTGGGCCTCAGCTCGAATTCGACCACCCCCCTTTCCTCGATCGCGCATTTATCTTTTACAGAAAAATTCGCGTCGATTCCTCGCGAGAACGGGCAGCGCCGTGCCGCGGTTATGATCAACCTTCGCGGGCGGGATACGGCGAGCTTCGTCGAAGAGAGCCAATCGCTCGTTCGGTCACAGGTCGCGTTGCCAGAAGGATACTCCATCGAATGGGGTGGAAACTTTAAGAACCTCGAGAGTGCGAAAGAACGACTCGCCATTTTAGTACCCTTGGCGCTTTTGCTCGTTCTCGGGATGATCTACATGGCCTTTCGAAGCGTGGGCGAAACTCTTTTAGTCTTTTCATGCGTCCCGCTCTCCTGGGTCGGGGGCGTTTTGAGCCTCTACGCCAACGGGTTACCGTTCAGCATTTCCGCCGCCGTCGGCTTTGTCGCGCTCTCCGGCATCGCAGTATTGAACGGAGTGGTCCTTGTAAACTTTTTCAATCAACTGAAAGCGCGCGGAAGCACCGGGTTTGAATTGGTTTCCCAAGGCACCCTTTTTCGTTTACGTCCGGTCGTTATGACTGCTCTGGTCGCAGTATTCGGCTTCCTTCCGATGATGCTCTCGAACGGAGTAGGAGCCGAGGTACAACGTCCGCTCGCGTCAGTGGTGATCGGAGGCGTGATTTCGTCGACGCTTCTAACGTTATTTGTACTGCCGATCTTATTCGCCGTATTCGAGTCGAAGCTTCAAGTGTCTTCAAAAGACACTTACTGACGGAGGCGGAGCTCGCTTGGTGGACTGCGCCGTCAGTTGGGTTCGCCGTAAAAGGGTCTCGGCGCACCGCCAGGGCTTGACGAAGTGCCTCCCGTCGCCGCCGATCCCGCCGGCGGCATCGCTCGGTGGTCTCGAGCAGTGTTGCGTGGACGTTTCGATCGGGATTTCATCGTCGCGCGCGATCCCGCGGGCGAAACGCCGGTGGTGGGTGCAGGCGATACTTCGACCGTCGGAGCGGCAGAATCGTCGGCGACCGCGGTAACGGCCAGCGAGAGAAGCAAAGCAGAGAAAATCATAAACGCGGTTCCTATGGAAAAAATTGGAAGGTCGTCTTAACGATACTCCACTCAATCTAGAAATCGCTACCTAAACGCGGCGCAATGATGAACCAGTGCCGCGGTTCATCATTGCGTGGGAAGGAGACGCATTTCTCATGGGCGTTGTTAACGCGAGCGGGAAGGACGTAAAAAATCCACACAGTAGGCAACCCACGATCGGGGGGATTTGGAAGTACCTGGCATTACGGTTGTACTCGTCACTTTCACGTTGGCGGACATTAAATCGGCCTGGAGATTTCTTAGCAGCTTTGCCTCTGGCCAAACTCGATTTCGGGCTTGGTAGAGCCGCGGGTTTCCGTCTCGAAAAAAACGGCGATACGCTTCGAGTTTCGAGTTCGATGGGAGCGTTACGTCTTTTCGGGGCACGCTGTTTTGGAGGCTGTTCAGGCTGCTATAACTTCCAACATCATTTCGGGCGAGTTCCAAGCTGAGGAAGGTGTCCATAATCGGCTCGATCCGAGATTCCGCGTTTCCGATCTGGATGGTAATCCACAGGCTGGACTTTTTATAGGTCTCCGAATCGGCTTGCTTGAGAAACGTAATCAAACGCGCCGGATCCTGGAGGACGGCTTCGGTATGGGCTCGGAGGAGATCGAGGGCCGTGTCTCCCCTCGCCTTAGCGAGCAGCGAGAAAACATCAAATGTCGGCGTAAACCCGACGTTTGTTCCCGCCACCTTCGGGATAACCATCCTTGCGTGATCATTGATCTTCTGAAGGCGCCTGGAAAGGGTTGAGGTATTGGTCTCGTAAGAGAGGAGATGATGGTTTGCCCAGTCTACCCACGCACTGGATTCCGAAAACCTAAATAGGTCCGGCGTTTCCTCCATAATCTGCGAGAGCGGCCAGCCAATATTTTTAAAGGTCGGCTCGCTCCGGCTCGACTGAGTAAGCGTTCTAAAAAGCGTATCGAAGTATACGGGGTCAGACCGGAGAAGCGGAGCTTTGAAGAAATTAATGTAGCTTTTTTCCCCCACCCAGTTCGGATCTCCGAAGCGCTTTAGAATCTCCGTGCGCATCCTTTGAACTGTTGTCGTCGGATAGGCATCACTTGTAATCGCTTCGATGATCCGACGACGGATACCCGAGGCGTCCTTATCCGTATCGAAGCCGCTGAACGCGCTGAGAGCTTCCAGCAGAAAAACAGGGTCAGCTTGCGTCTTCATCGCCGCCATCTTCAGCTCGAGTCGCTTGACCATCAGATTCCGCATTTGAGCCACTACGGGTTCGGTCGTA
>CAZAKW010000021.1:0-17072 GCA_964485835.1 uncultured Bacteriovoracaceae bacterium | reverse complement strand
CGGTATCCGGCGGCGTCTTGTTGACTTCGTCCTACGGCTCCTTCCGTGCTATTACGCGCCCAACCTTCGAAGGGCCCGAAGGAAGAAATACCGTCGATCTGTTCCAGCTCGTTTTTCGACGAGGGGAACTTTTGGACGCGGCGGAAACTTCTGCGGGTGCCGCGAATGCCAAGATCCAAGCAAAGTTTATCGCAGACTTAAAGCAAGTCGCGGCGCGAATATCGGAGCAGACAGCCGTACTACTCAAACTGAGCTTGAAAGAGCGCACTCTTTTCGCGGCACGGATCGAGTCTCAAATGCTGGATGAGTTTCGGGTCAACGGCGATTGGAATGCGGGTGAAGAAATTCGAATCGACCTCTTTCGTCTGCTTCGGACGATCAATGCCGAGGTTGAAGACCGGTTGGTCATCGCCGAGCACCTTTGGAACGGAATGGGTGCTGCGAAAACCTTCCCGTTAAACTCCATGGAAGATGCGCTTGCCTGGTACCGGGAGATGAAATCTTCCGCCGAACGGTTATCGGCGGAAATCGAGGCGGAAGGTGAGCAGATTGCACTCTTCGACGACCCTCGGTTAAAATCGACGATCGGGGACTATCGACGTTTGGCTTCCGAAGTTTTGGAATTTGCAGACACACTCGCCCTCCATAAGCGGATCGTCGAGAAGAGTATTGCGGAGAGAGTAGGACATTAGAATGCAAGTTTCGATTATTCGCCGAATCTGGATCACACGGAGTGCGCTCGCCCTTTGGGCATTGACCGCATGCCAAAGTGCGCCGATAGGGTCGCATCACTCTAGTCCGTCCGAACGGAAGATTTCGTCGGTTGCATCGATTGATTCCGTAAAATTCGAAGCGGAGCTCAAGGCGCGGATCGACCGCATACCGGAATTCAAAGCTATTCAAGATTGGGCGCGAGCGCGAAACGTACGGGTTTGGCTTGCGGGTGGATCGGCGACCGGCATTGCCTCTTATCTTCGCGAAGAACTCCAGTCCTCGGCTGAGGATGTTAAAAAACGCTTCCCTTATAGTTACTACGACATTTATCGCTCGACCCAAGATGCCGACATTGTACTCGACGGCGACGAGAAAATGGCCACCGAGCTTGAGACCTTCTTACGTACCGAATTGGGCCATCTACAGGGATCGAAATCGATCTGGGAAGTTCGCTTGCTAAAATCGCCGCGCGGAGAGGGAATTGGTAAAAAGGACCCCATTATTGGAGACATAAATTTTCGAAACCAAAACTCAGATTCTTACTCTCTAGCCTTGGTGGAGTTAACCGATCCGCCGAGACGAGAGCGTCGGGTGCGGGACGCATTCCACTGGGACGAGCGCGGAGAAACCCCATTTTTCCGGGATCTTCTTGAGGGAAAACTCACTTATTATCGAAATCCCGCCCATTCCAAAACAGCACGTGCGCTCGCGGGTTGGAATCCGGAGATCATTTCAGTCATCCGAGCGTTTTCGAAATCCTATCAGTACGATGCGGTGCCTCGCGAGGAATCGTTAGAGATTATGACGAAAGTCGTTGAGGAGTTCAATCCCAATGCCCCTTTCGATTCCCATGCGGTACGATACATCCTTGGCAACTCGGGAAAAATCTTCCAGCATTCCCGGGATCTTGAAGCGACCTGGAATGCCCTTGAGAAAAGTGGGCTGCGTCGGAAATTGATCCAGTTTGCCCAGCGATATGGTGGAGACTCCGGGCTGGTCACGCTTCTTAACCGCGAACCGATTCGAAGTTATCCCTTAGGTCAGGGCCCGGGTCGGAGTGACGGTGCCGCTTCTACTGGAAAAACCGCGCGAGCGCTTGGACTCGGCGGGGAAATCTTTTCGCACGAAACAAACTCTTTTTTGGCCTACGAGAATATAACGATGTCGCGCGATGGAAAGCCGAATTTCTTTATTTCTCGCAATGGAAGAGATGACGAAGCCGCGGCATATGGCGATGGTCTTTATGGCCGCCGGGGACGTATCGGTGCGCGAGGCACCGGATTGACGATTCGGTTCGAACTCAACCCCGACGCGGTGGAAGGACGCGACTTTTATCATGCGGGGGCAGACTACTACGTTTTTCTTAATGCGAACGCGATTCGCATCTTGCCTGAGGATCGGATCTCAATGTCGATTAGCGAGTTCATGACGCTGCTCGACCAGGGGAATTTTTCGGTAGTCGACCGCGGCGTTCTAAAGAAACTCGAGTTGAAGATGACGAGCAACGCCCTTCTGCTCTCCGATACGGAAGTAGACGATTTTTACCAGAGCGTACGCCTAACCCTCGTAAACGCAGTTATTCGGCAAGACCGATTGCCGGCGAGTTTGGCCTTGTTTATGAGTATGGCGAAAAAGGAGCCCAGACTGAAGGAGCTGTTAGCGTTTGATTTTGTTCTCGCGGGGGAAATTTCTCCTTTAAAAAGGTTGACCATTCTCAACAACTACGGATTGCTTGATGGAGTGTTTGCATCGAAGCTCGCAGAGCGCTCACTTCGGGAATCTCTGGTGCTGCAGACCAACGTGATCCTTCGCTGGTCCGTGACGGACGCTAATATTCGCGTTTGGGAACGGAATTATAGAAAAATGTTACGGGACGCACCCGAGGATGCAGACAAAATTCTTCGTGCGGCGATCGATTCGACTGTGGCGAATTTTCTACCGCATGCACGCAAGCAATTTGCCGTGGTCGGGATGGAGCGCGCGATCGATGATCGCATCGTCGCGGCACTTCGGGCGGGCGAGGGCGACGGCGCACGGCCGGTTCTTTACGAACTGTTTAATGAGAGAGTCATGAAGCTTCCAAGCGTTCCGGACGACCTGCGTGACGTCACGCTTCGCGACGATAATCCGGCTCGGGTAATCTGGGAGGTTCTCATAAAGCATGAGCGAGGCACTCCTCAGCATGTATTTGACGGTATCATCGATCTAGAGCGGATCGCCGCCCGAGGCAATAAACCGCTCGTTTCGAACTGGTGGGCGTTGGTCGTCGGATACTTTGAAAAAGCTTACGCCGTTTCTCCAAATACGGCGCTGGCAAGCATGAAGGGCGTGCTCCAACGTCAGCGGGCCTCCGGAAGATTCTCGGAAATTGCTTTGCATTTGTTTGAACGTGTAGAATTCCGTGAATACGTGGGTGAGCAAGCTGTCGCGAAACTTGCGACGGCGGCAGTATTTCTCGAGTCAAAAGAAAGCGTCGAGAAATATTTCCAAGTGCTGAATAGGTACCTTGAATTCAAAGGACAGGTTCCCCGCGCTTATCGGAGTTGGGCGACCCACCCGCGCAATCCGCAGCGATTGCGTTGGATTCCGGAAGAAAAAATCCCAGACACCGATAGTCTTTCCGCTCTGCGACGACTTTGCTCGAGTTACGAAGGCAAAACGTCAATCCAACTTTGGCTCGGACAGTGGCGCGCGCTTTACGCGGATGCCGCTCGCGAGTCCTCGGATCGTGCACGGAACCTATCTTTAGAGGTGCTCCAGGGAATGCGTGGGGCAACGTTCGGGGCTTTCGCGAGCGAGTTGACGAGGCATGGAATGGGGGAAGACGTAGCCGACCTTGCTATCGCGAAACTCGCAACGTACGACGTTCTCAAGTTTCTCGGTACCGCCGGAACCGGCGAGGTCGGTAAGACGGCCTATTACGACGCCTTAAACGAACACCTGGCGACGCTCCCGGGTTTGCCGAAAAGCTATGCGAAGTACGCACTCGCGACGGACAATCCTTTAGCCGAGCGTTGGAAAAAGCTCCCTTCGGTGGAGGCTCGTTCCTCCATCGGAACTTGTGTGAGAATGTTGAAACGTGCGTTTTAGTGTCGGTTATACGAGATTAGATTCTCCGTCGGTCCGCCCAGATTCATTCCGCTATCTTATTGAGTTCATTCATTTATTTTCGGCTGTACCCACCCTGCGCCCGGGTCGAATTTTTCGATGCATAATGCAACGCGCTATGTTATGAGGCGCCTACATTCGTATGGCAACCTCGACCGGTATTAAAGGATTTCAAATGAAAAAATTTCTCGTACTGATGGCCGCTGGCTTTGCACTGACCGCCCAAGCTTCTGGGCGCACCGTCATTCTTTGTGAGTCGGTGCCCTTCTCAGACATCGCTAAAATCGAAGTGAAAGAGACGGACGTCGCGGGTCAATATCAAATCGTCGAAACGCATTTGATCGGGCGCAATCAGTCCCCAAAGCAGGTCGTTTCTTCGACTTTCGGAATGGACGAAATCGAGAAGAGCGAATTTCCGAACCTCTCGTCTTGGTTCGGTTACTCGCGCAAGTTGATTCGTTTCGGTCGTGACAACTACTCGCTCGAACACCGTGACGAATGCGGCGGAGCCGTCAGTTCGCTCCAATGCAAAGAAACATTTTAACTCTGAGTCTTTCGCTCTGACCGGCGATGTCCTCCTTCCCAGAGAATCTTCCTCCCGGCTGGCGAGAACGACTCGCCTCCCAGGCGGACCAGCCTTATTTTAAATCGCTCGCCCGCTTTCTAGTCGAAGAACAGGGAAGTGGGCGACGTATTTTTCCGGCTCGAGCGAATATTTTGCGGGCGATCCAGTCGCTCGACTACGGCGACGTTCGGGTCGTGATCCTCGGCCAAGATCCGTATCACGGCGAGGGCCAAGCCATCGGCCTTTCGTTCGCCGTACCGAACTCCCATTTCCCCAAGCCTCCAAGCCTCCAGAACATCTTCAAGGAAATTCGGGCTGATCTCGGCGTCGCGATTCCGGAGGGGCTCTCGGATCTTTCGGGGTGGGTCGCGCAGGGCGTGTTGCTCTTGAACTCGGTGCTGACGGTTCGAGCCGGAGAAGCATTCTCGCATCGAGAAAAGGGCTGGGAAACGTTCGTCGACGAGATCATCCGCGTTCTCGACGCCCGAAAGGATCCGATCGTCTTTCTGCTTTGGGGAGCGGCGGCGCAAAAGAAGAAAGCCCTGATCCGCAGCCCCCAGCATTCGGTCCTCGAATCCGCGCATCCCTCGCCTTTGAGCGCTCACCGTGGATTTCTAGGGAATCGCCATTTCTCCAAGGCCAACGAAATCCTTCGGAAGCAAGGACGGCCCGAGATTCGGTGGGAGAAGGTCTCGATCTAGACGGAAGTCCCCAATCCCTCGCCCAGCCGAACCAAACACTCCATCCCGGCCGCAGACTTTTCAAGCAAGTCGGCATCGAACGTAAACGCGCCGGGTTCGCCGAGGACGATCACCGTCGAGCCGCCGAATAGAAAATAGCCCTTTTCTTCGCCGCGTTTGAATTCACTTCCGGTGCTGGAAGTGGACTGGACGATTTTTCCTACGCAAATCGCGCCGACTTCGACGTAAGCGATTCGTCCGAAATTTTTGGTTTCCAAAATCGTTACGTGCCGCTCGTTTCGAAAAAGTACGTCGCCGTGGCGGCCGAGCGCGATCGGATTGACCGAGCGAAGCGAGCCTCGGATCCGCGTCTGCGCAACGATACGGCCGGAATCCGGAAAGTGGAAGCGGTGGTAATCCACCGGGCAAAGTCTGGCGATAAAGCCAGGCCCGCCGTGAAACTTTTCAAGTTTACAGTCCGCTAATTCGGGAGCCGGAATTCGGGCGTCGAGGCCAAGCAGCGCGGGTCCGTTTAAAATCGCTCCTTTTACTGGAAGCGCCGTCGTTTCCGTCACCGAAGGGAAAACGAAATAGCGTCCCTCTGCCGGCGCCGAAAACCGATTCGGCTCGGCTTCGAAGGGTCGGAGACCAGGGCGAAATTTTCGGATGAAAAACTCGTTAAAATTTCGAAACGGTCCCGCCTCGTAATCCTCCATCGGAATCTCAAACCGGTCGACGAAGCCGTCGATCCCGCGCGCGCTCCACGCCGTGTTTTGGTAAAGGCCGTAGAGACGTGAAAACTCCGGACGACAAAGCAGCGTCGATTCCAGCGCGGAACCCACTGGGTTCTCGTACAAAAACCGAACACCGCCCTCGCCGAAGATTTTCTCTTCGAAAACGACTTTTCGCTCACGATCGTAGACTTGGATTCCGGCGGGCCCCACGTGTCTCCTTCGAGGCTAGCGCAGGTAGCTTTGGAAACCGGAATCCGGTTTGATTTCTAGGTAAAGTCCCGCGGTGCCGCGCTCGACGTTTTGGGAGGTCGAGATTTCCATAAGTGGGCTCCATTCGCCGAAATGGAACCACGTCGTGCTACCCACTTCGGACGGAAGGTGGGTTCCCATCAGCCAGTAAAGAAGTTCAATCGAGAGTTTGCGTTCCTTCGTCGGCCGATATTGTGTCAGGGCGACGTGGGCCGAGTAAGTCGCGAAACGTTTCTCGCCCTCGTAGCACTCAACTTTCCAATCGTAAGGAGAGTTTTTACTCTCGAGCCGATGCTCGCAAACCGTGGAAAATCCACCATCGTACGCGCGGTAAATAAAGCGCATATGGGTATCGACCACTCCCCGTCGAGGTTTCTTGCCCGCAGGCGGAGCGGCGAATCCGGCGACGGAAAGAGAAAAGCCCAGGACGAAAAGGAGGGAATAGAACGCAAAGGGTTTCATGCCCGAAGTTTGCACCGCAAAACGCCGACGTTTCAAGGTTAAGTCGTGCGGAATACGGACCCATTTCCGACGCCGATCGTTTCCGCCTGTAGGCGTAGCGATCTGGCCTCACGAACGATTTCGGGATCGGCCGGGCTTTGGTCGCGCAGCGCGGCGAGTGTCAATGCGAGGCGAAGTGTTTTGTGCCGATCTCGAAAACTTCGAAACTCCAAGGAGTCGAGTCGATCGCGCAGCTCGGGGTTGTCCCCGAGAATCGCCTCAAGTTCGCTAGGCGCAAGTTTTCCGGGTAGTTTGCCGAACGCGGCGCGGAGCTTCCTTCTCGCGCGCTCTGTATCCTCCCGAAGCTTCGCAAACGAAACCGTATTCGGATTCGCGACCGGTCCCGCATAAAGGAACGCCACTAAGTCGAGTCGGTCGAGAATCGGTCCGGAAAGCCGGGCGAGATACTGCAAACGATCCACGGGGTGGCAACGGCAGGGCGCGAGCCGAGCATCGGTCGGCGCATCCGGAACCCCTCCGCACGGACAGAGATTCCCATTCCCGGCGAATACGAAGTCAGCGGGCAATTCCGCCGATCCGTTCACTCGCGTGAGCGAAACCATTCGGCGTTCGAGCGGTTCGCGAAGGGCCTCGCGCGCGTCGCGCGACCATTCGGGAAATTCGTCGGCCAAAAGCACGCCCCCGTGCGCAAGCGAAAACTCACCCGGCCGAAGCGCGCCCCCGGCGTACGAACCGAGAAGGGATGCTGGCTTGGCTTGCGTGCTCACCCTTCGGTTCGGCGAGGCGTCTGCTCGTCCGGAAATTTCCGCGAGAAACCCGCGAACCCGCCGGGTCTCGCGATCAAGCTCCGGTTGGAGTGCAAGGAACCACTCGAGCGAAAGCGATTTTCCGACGCCTTTGGGTCCTAATAAAAGAAAGTGGTGCCCGCCCGCCGCTGCGATTTGCAGAATGCGCGCGGTTGCTTCCGGAATCGGAAGAAGATGCGAGACGGAAGCGTCAGGCGACGAAATTTCCTCCGAGGTTTCGATCGCAGACCGGGTGCTCGCAGACGGGGTCGCCAGGAGCTTTGAATCCAGGCAATCCCAGATTTCTCTTAGGTGGGCTAGACCCGCGATCGGTGGAACCGGGAAATCGGAAAAAAGCTCCCGCCAGGTTTTCCGGAAAATCTCTTGGTCTTCCCTAGCGATCACCACCAAATCGGCCTGGCCTAACCGGGCGGCTTCCAGTGCCCGGATCGGCGAGCGGGCGGGTTTGATCCGTCCGTCGAGTCCAAGCTCGCCCCACGCGAAAATTTTCCGGTAAGGAGACGAAAGCAGCTTATTTTCAATCCGGAGGCCTTCAAGCAAAACGGCGATCGCCATCGGAAGGTCTAGTCCCGTGCCTTGCTTTCGGACCGAGGCGGGCGAGAGGTTGAGTACGATTTTTCGCTGAGGGAAACCGAACTCACACGACTCGATCGCCGAGCGAATCCGGTCTTTCGCTTCGGAGACCTCCGGGCCGGGAAGGCCTATGATTTGGAAGTGGGGGATCTGGAAGCTTGAAGCGACTTCGATTTCTTGCCGCCGGGGCTGGATATCTCCGTTCAGGAGCGTGAAGACCTCAATGGGGCGAGACGAGGGCAAGAAGGACGATTGCATGGAAACACTCCTACACAAGAGAGTGCGAAGCGGATGCCAAGACTGAGAGCGAGATCGATTTCAAGATAAGCCCGAGGATCACGCCTTAAGATCGTCGTTTCAGCCGAGCGAGCATCTCGTTTCGCGCGCGATTGATCGCCTCGGCGATTCGCGTGGCTTCTTGCCACTCCGGAGTGCCGGGTCGCCCGATCCGGTCGGGATGGTAGCGCTTCATCCGTTCCTTGTAGGCTTTTTGGATTTCCGCGTCGGTTGCGGTCGCGCGTACGCCGAGCACTTCGTGGGCGGCTCCGTCGGCGACGATCCCGTCGAGTCGGAGGGGGCGCGCAGGCTTTTCGTGGGCGGCTTTCGTCGCCTCAGGCCCCCGTTTGAAATGGAGATTGCGATCCGCTTCTCGGAGCTTGAAACGGCTTTGGTTTTCCTCGCGATGCCGCGAACGGAGCCAAAGCAGGATAAAAAACGCGCTGATGCCGACTTGGATCCAGCCGAAATTTTCGGCTAGCGTATCTTGGGTCAGGCGTTGCCAGGTTGCTTGGAACGATTCCATACGGGTTTTTCAATTATGCGCCGCAAAGTCGGATTCGAAAACGGTTTTGGCGTGGATTTCGCGAATGGCTCCCGGATGGAAACTGTCGTGATGGACGTATTAGCGGGCTTAGGTCTAAGCGAAGTCCGCTTGCACCCGTCGCCGGATTGTCGGGCCTGGATCTACAACCACGGATGCGTGGGTGTGCTCGATTGGGAGCGTGGGTTGGAGCGGATCGGCGGGATTCGAGGCTGGACGGAAGAGGCGCGACTGCGGATTTCGGCCGTGCTTGGAAGAGAGGGAGTCGATCCGCTTGGGATCACCCGAAAACTATTAATCCACGAATCAAGCGTATCGATCTCGCGCGGATGGGTGCGGGAGACAGGATTTGTCCATCTCGAAGCGGCGTCAGGAATCCACCTCTATGCACTTTGGCGAGCCTTCGATTCCGTGCTTTCGCGAATCGCGGCGCACCTCCGCGGCCGAACGGCGTTCGTGCAGATCGCTCGAGTTGCAGTGCCGATCGCCCTTTGGATTTTTCTACTCGCGATGACCGGGTTTCGTCCCGGACTTTTACGCCCGCTAGTTTTAGTCGGGCTACGGTGGTGTGCGCGAACGTACGGTTTTCGGTGGGCGCGTCCGGTTCCGATCCTGGCCGCGCTCGGGTTTGACGCACTTCTTGCGATGGGTTTAACCCACGGGCGGCCTCCTGATTTTGGGGATTGGGCTCCGGGAGAACTCCATTACGCGCTTTCGTGGTGGGGCGGGATTCTCGGCTACGAATGGGCAAAAGCCCGTCAAATAGGGCGCTTTGGTTCCCACGCCGCTTTGAGCGTCGCATCGTGGGTGGCGGTTCTTCCCTTGGATTGGCTTGAAGGACGATTCTCGCTTTGGACGCCGCTTTTTAGTCTGCTCACCGTCGAGTTTCTCGCAAGTGGAGGATTCGCGGCCATGCTCGGGCTTGCGGCTTGGGTCGGGTGGGCACCTGCGGAGGGCGGCTTCGCTGGATTCTCTCGCAGTGCTTTGCAATGGGTCAGTATCTTTTGGAATGAGGGAATCGGAGAGCTTGCCGTTTTGGCAACGCGGCTTGATGGACTTCGTGAGCTTTCCAGCCCTTGGAGTGGGGTGATTGCGGGTTGGCTCGCGGTTTTTGTGGTGATGTTGAGTTTTCGAGGCCATTCCCATCGATTTTTTCCGAGAAAGGCCGATCTATAGAGAGAAGGTGGATTTGCGCGGGAGTGGCGGAGTATTTGAATAAGTCTATTTATTTCAATGGGTTATGGCTGAAGCATTTCGGGTCGGGCGACTTGACGGTCATTGCAATAGAATAGTAAAATAGTCAAGTAAGGGGATTGGATGAGGGGTCTTTTAAAAACCGTCCGCGCGAGTCTCGCGAACACGTCGCTTTTAGCGATCGTGGTGGGAACGGTTTCGTGCGCCCCCGCTCTTGAAGAAGCGAACTATACGGCAGCCTGTGTGCTTCCCCAGGACCAAAGCAAGACGTTGACGGGTCGATGGCGAGCGAACCCTGTGTTTCTTTCGTTTCGCGAAGGCCAATTTAATACCTACGAGATGACCCTTTTTATGGATGGTGCCGACGTGTGGAATCGTTTCTACGAAGCGATGCACGGAATCCGCATTTTTGACTACGGAACGCGCGCCCAACCGCGCCTCGCGAATCGCGACAAGCCGACGAGCCTTTGCGCGAATTCGATCGTGAACGCCGCCGGAGAGTTTGAAAAAAGCGTGACCATCTATAAGCAATCGACTTGGCCGTACTCCTCCGGAGCGATCGCTATCACGAGCAATTGCTCCAACACCGCGACTCCCGTGGACCGGATGTACGTGGCGATCATGGAATTGAATTATCAAGACTACTTTGTCGGGGGAAAATCCGTTCCGGATTTAACCTCGATTGCCGTGCACGAACTTGGGCATTTACTTGGCCTCGACCATAGTTGCGCGACCTCGACCGATTCGAGTTCCAAAACGCAACCGCCGCTCTGTTCGTCTTCGAATTTAAGCGACGAGTATTTTTCGGCGGCGATGTATCCGGTCGTGAATTTCAAAGCGGACGGAACCGGCGTGGTGCGAAAGACCCTGACCGCGAACGATCAGGGGCGCGCGAACTGTCTTTACGGCACGAATGCGTTGTAGTCGCGGTTTAGGCGCTTCGTAGGAAAAGTTTGCCGCAATTAAAATTCACTTATGTATCGCGGGATTCCGTTTGCGCGCGCTACATTAGAATCTCCTCACTACAACGCAGTCTCAAAACCCCATGAAGGAAGAAATAAAGCATGAAACTTTATGCCCATCTGCTCGTACTTGGATCGATGACGTTGGCTTTCGGTTGCGCGAGCCCGAAAAAAACAGGAACCCCCGTCGCGTCGCCATCTCCGACCGTGAGTCCGTCTCCGACGGCAGCCAAAGGCTCTCCAAGCGCCGCGGTCACGGGCTCGGGGAACCTCGAGAAAAAATGCGAAAACAATGGCGACAAGCGCGCCATCACCGTCGTCCCTTCCGCATCCGGTTGCGAAGTGCATTACACCAAAGCCGGCGGCTCGAACGTCGTCGCGAGTTCCGCCAACGGCACCACCCACTGCGACACCGTGCAATCCAAAATGGTTTCGAATCTCGAAGCGGCTGGATTCAAGTGCCAGTAAGCTAGATCACGTTCTTTTTCTTTAAAAGGTCGATCGCTGCGCGTGACGCGTAGACCGAGGGTACGAAGTTGATGAAGCCCGAAAGGTGCTTCATCAACGTATTCTCGCGATCGACTAAAAGCGACGGTCGACCGAGATGGTCGACAATCTTCACCGACTCGCTCTCGGCGGCTAACACCTTCGCGCGAGTCGGTTTTTTATTTCCCGGCGACTTACGACTGAGCGATTTACGGCTTTTCGTGAAGGCGACGTCTTTCTGCGGAAGATCGACCAAGATCCACTCGCGTCCCGTGCCGTGCTTTTCGATGACGGCTTCGATCTCGCGAACCTTCTTTTCCATCTGTCGCACGAGCTGGTTCTTTTCTTCAGGCGTATCCTGGATAATCCGGTGCTCAAACGCCGGGTGACGGATCGTTTTCGGCGCTTTCCGGTACATCAATCCTTCGATCAGCTCCTCAGTCTTCGGATCGCGAACGAGCCGCTTGAATCGCACCTCTTGCAGGCGTTGCATAAAGTAGAGGTCGTTCCACCAAAAGAAGCGCTCGTCGTTTTCCTAGACCATCGTGAGCAGGTCGTGGAACTGGTAAAATAGGTCGTGTTCGAGCAACACTTTCGAAACGTGCGAGGACATGATGTCGAACTTCGCCGAGGCGTGATTCTTGATCACTTGCGAGTACCAGGAGAACCGCGCGATCAGAAAATCTTCAACCGCGTGTTGCGCGTTCTCTCGGACCCCGAACGCGGTTTGTCCGTCACCCGCGTCGAACGTCACTAAGTTCGCCAGGATGTAGTCCCGGTCGAACTGGCCGTATTTCATCCCCGTGTAATGGGCATCGCGTAGGAGATAGTCCATCCGGTCGGCGTCGAGATCGGAGTGCATCAATTGGTTTGCGATCGTGTAGGGGCTTTCCCCTTTGATGATCTTCGAGATCATCTGGACGTCGAATCCGTAGTCTTCCAGAATCTGCGTGAGGCCGCCCTTGTAGGGGGTGTTTTTGATGATGAATGCGCCCAGATGTTCGTGGTTGTTCACGAGTTCTTTGGCGACTTTGGTCTTTCCGCCCTTAGCTTTCCGTTCCGTCCGCGCGTTTCCGTGCCGCATGTACGCGTATTCAATCGCGTGCGAGAACGGAAACGTGCCCAAATCGTGAAGAAGGGCCGCGATCCGTAAGCTCTTATGCAGCATTGTCGCTTCGCCGCGCGAACGCGGGTTGAAGAGCTCGTCGTCCGAGACGGCCAGGCCGAGCGAGCGAAGCATCTGGTCCATCGAGTGCATCACGCCGATCACGTGCGCAAAACGATTATGCTCGGCGCCCGGAAAAATATAGTTGGCAAAACCCAGCTGCTTAATCCAACGAAGACGTTGGAAGAAAGGGGAGTTGATGATTTTTTCTTCCCACTCCGTGATCGGAATAAATCCGTACATCACGTCGAAGATCACCGCTTGTTTGTAACGATGGTTTTTATTGGCCATCGAACTAGCCTAGGCTTTCGGCGGCGATTTTTTCAGCCGCTTTATCGACGGCTTCGGTCGCGGCGCGGACCACGGCGTGGGGCTGGTCTTGGAGTTCCCTAAAGAGCGCCAAAATCGCTTCCTTGGACATCGGCTGCATCGCGGTTTCCCCGTACTTTCGCACGGCAAATCCACCCGCCGCGATATCTCGGTCGCCGGCGACCAGTGAAAACGGGATCTTGCCGATTTGGGCCTCGCGCGTTTTCAGACCCATCGACTCTTGGCGATCGTCGATATCGACTTTAAGGCCCATCGCGCGCAGTTCTTTGGCGAATGCGCGCACGTAGTCTTTATGTTGGTCGGCGACCGGGACCAAGCGAGCTTGAAGGGGTGCGAGCCAGAAAGGGAAGGCGCCGCCGACATGTTCCAATAAGATACCGAAGAATCGTTCAAGCGATCCGAAGATCGCACGGTGGATCATCACCGGACGAATCGGGTCGTTCTCGGATCCCGTGAATTCAAGTTTGAACCGTTCGGGCAGGATAAAATCCAGTTGGATCGTGCCGAGCTGGTGTTTGCGTTTGAGCGCATCGGAAACCCGAAAGTCGATCTTCGGGCCGTAAAAGGCGCCGTCTCCCGCATTGAGCTTGAAATTCAGCCCCATTTCTTCGAGCAGCGCTTTCAACGTCGCTTCCGCACGGTCCCAGTTTCCGCCGTCGGCCATCTTCGAAGGGCGAGTGGAGAGATTGACCTCGACGTCCGTGAAGCCGAAAAACTCGTAGGTGCGCAAGAGCATTTCGATCGTTTGTTTAATCTCGGGTCCGATTTGCTCGGGCGTGCAGAAAATATGGGCGTCGTCCTGGCAAAACGTGCGGACGCGAGTGAGACCCGCGGTCACGCCCGATTTTTCGTAGCGGTGGAGTCGACCGAAATCCGCCATGCGAATCGGAAGATCGCGGTACGAGCGTTTTGCCGTCGAGTAGATCATCGTATGCGAGGGGCAGTTCATCGGCTTGACCGCGAATTGGCGCTCGTCGATTTCCGTAAAGTACATGTTCTCGACGTAATTGTCGTAGTGGCCAGAAGTCTTCCAAAGCGATACGTCGAGAATTTGGGGCGTGATGACTTCCTCGTACCCGTAGGGCACGTATAGGTCCCGCATGAATTGGATCAGTCGATTATAAACGTGCGCCCCTTTCGCGTGGAAAAACGGCGAAGCGGGTGCTTCCGGTTGGAACGAGAAAAGGTCGAGTTCTTTTCCAAGCTTCCGGTGGTCGCGTTTTTTCGCTTCCTCGAGCATCGCCAAATACTCATCTAAGACGGCTTTCTTTTCGAAGAGCACTCCGTAAATCCGGGTCAACATCGGGTTCGTCTCTTTGCCCCGCCAGTACGCGCCGGCAATCGACATCAGTTTATAGCCATTCCCGATGTCGCCCGCGCGCATGATGTGCGGACCCTTGCAGAGGTCGGTAAAGTCACCTTCCGTAAAAGTCGTTACTTCCGTCTCGCCGGCAGCCTTGAGCGCTTGGATGATCTCGACTTTGTAGGTCTGGCCCTCGGACTGAAACTTCGAAATCGCTTCGTCGATCGGATGGGAGGCTTTCACGAGCGTCGCGTTCGCCTTCGCGATTTTTTTCATCTCGGCTTCGATTTTTTCGAGGTCCTCGTTTACGAGCTTCGTGTCGCCGAGATCCATGTCGTAATAAAACCCATTCTCAATCGTCGGGCCGATTCCGAACTTCGCGTGGGGATAGAGGTTTTTCACCGCGTGGGCCATCACGTGGGCCGCCGAATGCCGCATCCGGTCCACCTTCGTGGAAATCTCGGGTTCGTGGAAATCGGATGGCAAGGAAGGCGAGTTTGGGGATTGGCTCATAGCCTTCCCAAGCTACTGAAAAGAGGGTCGGAATTCCAGCTTGCCCGTGTCCGGCGCACGATTTGCTTTGTCGGGGCCATGGATAAAAATCGAATCGGTCTCTTAAAAGGCAGAGTCGGAGTGGGTTTGTTGAGTTTTGGGTTTTTCCTGGCGGGGTGTCAAGACCCGAGGGTCGCTCTCGTGCTCGGTCCTGAAAAGGCGCCTGAGCAAATGGGACTTCAGGTGGATCAAAAAACCCGCGGGTTTGTCCGGAGTGGAGTTTTGGCGAGTTACCCCCAGCATTTGGGACGCGCTTACGCGGACCAGGGCAGCCTCGTTTTTCGGGTTGCGACGTTAAAGAACATAGGACGCGAAGACGCGATGGTTTTTCCCGAAGTGAGCGTTCCCGAAGGAGAAGGAGCGGTCGAAACCCACTTAAGGTTTTGGATGCTGATGGCGCGAGACTACGCCGGAGAATGGGTTATGAATTTTGGCGGGACGCCGTTGCCGCTGCCGCCGCCACCGAGCGAGAGTTTTTCGGATTTTCAGGCCGAATTCGACATTGTGGACACCCGTTTAGTTTTCCAAGGAGGGGCGAGATCCTCTCTTCGACCGCCCCGCCGGCGGTGGGAAGAGGGAGATTTATCGGGGGACCGGATTCGCCCAGGAGAAACCGTGGAAATCCAGGTGACACTCCGATTAAGGGAAGGCACCCCGCTCATACCGAGCCTGCCTCCACCCCCCGGCTACGGAAGTGAGATGGCCGCGATCGGTTTTTTTCCTCCGAATGCAGTCAAGAAAGGTATGCCGGACTTCTGGGTGGAATCTTTGGTCTGGACGTCCATCCAGTCCCGGATCCAGCTCGCTTTAACCGCTGTCGAAACCGGTACCGGCGATCTCCACCCGCTTTTCCTTTCCGAGAGCCGGCCGGAGTCTGATTTATGGGTGGAACGGCAGGGGTGGGTAAGGAACCTTCCGGGGAATGATGTTCCGATCTCTTCCCTCCGTTTCGTTGATAAGGGACTGCCGATTTTACTCTGAGTGTGAGAGGACGGCGTGCGTATGAGCGATCTCCTTCCCCCAAGCGAAGTTCCAGCGGTATCCATTCGACCGGTTACGCCCGACGACCTGGAAGCGATTCTTGGGATCGAGTCGCGTGTTCATCTCGCACCTTGGTCAAAAGGTAACTTCGAGGCGGAGTGGGAAAAACCTTATTCCTCGACTTGGGTCCTTACGGACGATGAGACCGATTCGCGGGTCTTCGGCTACGTCGTTTTCTGGACGATGGGGGAGAGTGCCGAAATTCTCAATATTGCCGTAGATCCGGACTCCCGAGGACTCGGTTTCGCGAAAAAAATGCTGCATCATGTTGTTCGAGAAGCCGTCCGGATTTCGGCGAAAAAATTGATACTCGACGTCAGAAAATCCAACCTTGCCGCGGTCAGTCTTTATCAAGGGGCAGGGTTTGCCATCTCCCAGGTCCGAAAGGGTTTTTACTCAAACGGAGAGGATGCTTATCACATGGTTTTGGCGGTTGAAGGCGAGATCCATCCCCTTTGAATGGGGCAGATTTCCGAGGAAATCGCTCTGAAAGCGTTGCGTTAGTTTTTTGACAACGCTGTTCGGAGACGCTAACCGCCGAGATCTTCATGAAGTACGTTCGCTTAACCTCCTACTGGGGAACCGCGCTGCTTGCGCTGATCCTCGGGATGTCGACTCTCACGCCGTTTCGTCTCCAGGCGGAAACGTCAATTGGGGAGTCGTTTGTCTATCCGATTTAACGGCTCTACCGTTCCGGTCTCCACGCATCCGTAACCGAGGCGACCTTGGAGCGTATTTTTCGTGAGCGACTTCGCACGGGCGGTCCTCGGCTGGGGCGTAAAAAGGCAAAGCGCCTTGCGCGGCACCTCTACGCTCTCTGCCAGAAGTACCGGATGGATCCCGCGTACGTCCTTTCCGTCATTCAGATTGAGTCGAGTTTTCGCTCCTCCGTCGTTAGCCCTGTTGGGGCGGTAGGACTGATGCAGCTCATGCCCGCAACCGCTCGGTACGTCGCTCCCCGCCACGGCATCCACCGCAAGATCACCGTAAGCGACCTTCGGGACCCTTTTCTTAATTTGAGTCTCGGCGTCGCCTATCTTCGCGAGCTTCGGGACCGCTACGCTGGGCTTTCGGCTTATTATCCGTTGGCGGCCTATAATCTAGGTCCGGCGCGGCTGGACCAGCTCCGAGCCCGCCCCGGTTTCAAGCCCACTCAGACCTGGAAGTACTACCAAGCGATCATGCGAGGCGTGAACGACTGGCGTCACTACGGAACTCGGGCTAAGACGAAAACAAATGTCGCCCGCGAAAACCACTCCGAAACCCTCCGTGAGTCCGACGCCGCCTGAGGGCGTGTCCAACCCAAAAACCCCAAGCATCGTTCTCCT